>CAMKAQ010000042.1 GCA_946410525.1 uncultured Caryophanales bacterium
TCCGGAAGCACCATCGGCATCCTTGGCCCAACCGGCTCAAGCAAAACCACCCTCGTTTCTTTGATCGCGAGATTATTCGACGCCCAGCAAGGCGAGGTCCTTGTCGGTGGCCATAACGTCAAAGAATACAAACTCGAATCATTACGTGATTCCGTTGCCGTTGTTCTTCAAAAGAACACCCTCTTCACTGGAACCATCAGAGAGAACCTCAAGTGGGGCAACGAAAACGCCACCGACGAGCAAATCATGGAAGCCTGTGACATCGCTCAGGTCACCCCGTTCCTCAAAGATATGCCAGACGGCTTAGACACCAAGATCGAACAAGGTGGTTCTAACGTTTCCGGTGGCCAAAAACAAAGACTTTGCATAGCAAGAGCGCTTCTTAAGAACCCGAAGATCCTCATCCTCGACGACTCTACAAGCGCTTGCGATACCCATACCGACAAACTCATCCGTGAAGGTCTTGAGAAATATCATCCAGACATCACGAAGTTCATAATCGCCCAACGCGTTCTTTCCGTTAAGGATTGCAACGAGATCTGGGTCATGAACGAAGGCCGTGTCCTTGAAACCGGCACCAACGATGAGCTTATGAAGACGAGTGCGGTCTATAAAGACCTCTTCGAATCTCAGAACGGAGGAGGTGATTTCGATGCCGCCAACTAGTCCACGTGCCTCCAAAGGAGCCCGCAACATGAACATGGTCTCAGGCAAAGCGAGAAGTGCCGCCATCAAAAGGCTCCTCGGTTATGTCTTAAAGTATTACCCAGCCCAGTTCGTCGTTGTTTTGGTGTGCGTCGTCCTTTCAAGCTTCACTAACGTTGCTGCCGCTTACTTCACTGGTCAGATACTCGTGAACGAGTACCTCACACCATCTCTCAAAGCTGGATCTCTTGAGATCGTTACCCCAACGAGTGGCGCTCTAGCAGGAATTCCTTTCGGCGGAGCCATCGCCATTATGGCAACCATCCTTGCCATCGGAACGATCGCCCTTTATGTCTATAACATTCTCATGTCCGTCATCGGACAAGGCGTTCAGAAACGTATTCGTGATGAACTCTATGACCACATGCAAGACCTCCCAATCTCCTACTTCGATAGGAGAGGTCGCGGAGACATTATGTCTGTCTACACGAACGACGTCGATGCACTCCGTGAAATGCTCTCACGCGCCCTCCCAATGATGGAGAGTTCTATCGTCACGATGATCGCTTGTTTCGTCATGATGCTCATTACCGACTTAATGCTCACTGGAGTCGTCATCGTCATGGCGTTTGTCATCTTCTTCATCATCCTTTACTTCACGAAGATGGCTTCCCGCTTCTTCATCGCCCAGCAGATTGAGCTTGGCAAGATGAACGGCTACATCGAAGAGATGGTCAATGGCCAAAGAGTCGTCAAAGTCTTCAACTATGAGCAGAGGAACATCGCCGACTTCAAGAAACACAACGAACAGTTCTTCAACTACTCCGTTAAAGCCAACAGATTCGCGAACTTCTTAATGCCAACCGTCAACCAGGTTGGAAACCTTCAGTACGTCTTGATTGCCTTACTTGGCTCCGTCGCGGTCTTCAACCAATGGACCGGCGTTTCCTTATTAGGAACCTTCACATACGGCATCGCTGCGGTTGGCGCAATCGTCAGCTTCACGATGTTTTCGAAAGCCTTCGTCCAGCCGATCGGAAACGTTTCCCAACAACTTAACATTATCGCTCTCGCCTTAGCGGGTGCGACCCGTATCTTCGAAATCATCGATGCCCCGGCGGAGACCGATGATGGATACGTTGAGCTTGTGAACGCCAAAGAAGACGAGAACGGCAACCCTGTTGAGTGTGCCGAAAGAACTGGTAAGTGGGCCTGGAAACACCCTCACACCGACGGCTCTCCAACGACCTACACCTGGCTCAAAGGAAAGATCACCTTTAACGACGTTGATTTTGCATATATCCCTGGCAAAACAGTCTTGCATAACATCTCCATGTACGCGGAAGAAGGTCAGAAAATCGCCTTCGTCGGACCTACTGGAAGCGGCAAGACAACCATCACCAACCTCATCAATCGTTTCTACGATATCGAGGATGGCAAGGTCAGGTATGACGACATCAACATCAACAAGATCAAGAAGAAGGATTTACGTCGTTCACTTGGCGTCGTTCTCCAGGAGACAAAGCTCTTCACCGGAACCGTCATGGAGAACATCCGCTTCGGAAACCTTGAAGCCACAGATGAGGAAGTCATCGCCGCGGCAAAACTTGCCAACGCCCATAACTTCATCACCCATCTGCCTGACGGCTATAACACCTTGCTCACAAGCGGTGGAGCTTCGCTCTCGCAAGGGCAAAGACAGCTCATCGCCATCGCTAGAGCGGCCGTCGCCAACCCACCTGTCATGATTCTCGATGAAGCGACTTCATCGATCGATAGCCGTACCGAAGCCCTCGTTCAGGAAGGCATGGACGCCATCATGAAAGGACGTACCGTCTTCGTCATTGCCCACCGTCTCTCGACGATCAAGAACAGCGACGTCATCATGGTTCTCCAGGATGGCAGAATCATCGAAAGAGGCAGCCACGATCAGCTTCTTGCTGAGAAGGGCAAGTACTACCAGCTTTACACTGGAAACGAAATTGCTAACAAGTAAAGCCTAAACAAAGGCTTTGTGAGCGCTGTAGTTTGAATGTAAACTATCCGTGCGCTTTGTTTGTGGAGGAATACCCATGGAAGAAGAGAAACTTAATGACCAAGAACTTGCTAGACGCGCTAAATTAGCCCGCTACGAGGAACTTGGAGTAGATGCATTTGGAAGCCGTTATGAATGGAAAGATTCGATCAAGGATCTCCGTGCCAAATACGGCGCTTTAACCGAAGAAGAACTTGCTGAGAAACAGGTCCCAGTCAACGTCGCTGGCCGTCTTATGGCCATCAGACGCATGGGCAAAGCCAGCTTCGTCAACATCAAAGACGAATACGGCAACATGCAGGCTTGGCTTGGACGCGACGTTGTCGGTGAGCACGACTACGAAGTCTTCAAACTCGCTGATATCGGTGACATCGTTGGCTTAGAGGGAACCCTCATGCTTACGAGAACCGGCGAGCTTACCATCCGCACCACCAAATTCACCCACATCACCAAGTGTCTCAAACCTCTTCCAGAGAAGTTCCACGGCTTAACCGACATCGAAGAAAGATGCCGCCGCCGTTACGTTGACCTCATCATCAATGATGAGTCCCGCAAGAACGCCTTAACCAGATCCGCTATCGTCAAGGGCATCAGAAACTACAGCGACTCCCTTGGCTTCGTCGAAGTCGAGACTCCTGTCCTTTCCCCAATCGCCGGTGGCGCGTCTGCTCGTCCATTCATCACCCATCACAACGCTCTCGATAAGGATTTCTTCCTCCGTATCGCCACTGAGCTCAACCTTAAGAAGTGCATGGTTGGTGGTATCGACCGCGTTTATGAAATCGGCCGTATCTTCCGTAACGAAGGCATCGACAACAGACACAACCCAGAATTCACAACCATCGAGCTCTATCAGGCTTATGGCGACCTCAGCGATATGAGAAAGTGGGCCGAAGGTCTCTTCCATTACATCGGTGAGAAAGTCATCGGCAAAGACACCTATGAGTGGAACGGAAACACCATCGATATCTCTAAGCCATTCGCTTGGATCTCCATGGCTGACGCCATCAAAGAGAAGACCGGCGTCGACTTCAATGAACACATCCCATTCGAAGAAGCAGTGGCCCTTGCCAAGAAGCACGGCGTCACCCTTGAGAAGTCCTGGAACAGCACCGGCTACATCATGCAGGCCTTCTTCGATGAATTCGTTGAGCCAACCCTTATCCAGCCAACCTTCATCCACACATACCCAATTGAGGTCTCTCCTCTTACGAAAAAGACCGCCGATCCACGTTTCGTTGATCGCTTCGAGCTCTTCATCGGCGGAACCGAGTTCGGCAACGCTTACAGCGAACTCAACAACCCATTCGATCAGGAAGAACGTTTCAAGGCTCAGTTAGCCGCCCGTGAAAGAGGCGATGATGAGGCTGCCGATATCGACTTCAGCTTCCTTGACGCTCTCATCTACGGTATGCCGCCAGCTGGTGGTATCGGCGTCGGTGTTGACCGTCTTTGCATGCTCTTCGCTGAACAATCTACAATTCGTGAAGTCCTCATCTTCCCAACGATGAAAGATGAAGTCGCGGTCACCAAAAAAGACCCTGAGAAAAAGTAACGAAAAATCCAAAAATACGTGGCAAAACCCACGTATTTTTTGTTTTTAGCCCACAAAAATCGCCTGAAAATTTTTCGGAAAAATGTAAGAAAATTCACTATATATTAGTGAGGCCAATTTTTTGCATTTCTCCTCTTTTGCCGATGAAGATGAGAAATTTCAAGGAACTCTTAATTGATTAAGAGGGGCGACTATAGTATCATTGTTGGGCTTTAGCGAAGGAACTAAAGCGACATTCTTCTATGGCCGTCCAATTAATTGAGGCGGTCCTTAGACCAAAACTAGGAGGTGCTAATCATGAAAAAGTACGAAATCATGTACATCCTTAACGCCACTCTCGATGAGGCCGCTGCTAAGGGTGAGATCGCCAAACTCCAGAAGATCCTTGAAGACAACAAAGCCAAGGTTCTCGACACCAAGGAGTGGGGCATCAAAGACTTCGCCAGCATCATCAAAAAGCAGACCAAAGGATACTATGTCATCCTCAAGGTCAACGCTGAAAAGCCAGCTCTTGATGAGTTCGATCGTTTGGCCAAGCT
The DNA here is from genome assembly GCA_946410525.1 of uncultured Caryophanales bacterium. Classification (GTDB taxonomy): domain Bacteria; phylum Bacillota_I; class Bacilli_A; order RFN20; family CAG-826; genus UBA4951. The sequence continues at coordinate 4,775 of CAMKAQ010000042.1, forward strand.
CAACCAAAACGTACTCCGCCACTTGATCACTGTTGCGCAAGACTAATCGGCAACATTAATTGGAGGATGGTAAAAAATGCTTAATCATGTCGTTCTTATTGGTCGTTTGACCCGTGACCCAGAGTCACGCAAAACCAACGCAGGACTCACAGTCGTTTCCTTCACTGTCGCGGTTGACGATTCATTCAAAGGTCCAAACGGAGAAAAGAACACCCTATTCATGGGCTGCTCAATCTTCGGAACCAAGGCCGAGAATGTCGCCAGGTTTGTTAGAAAGGGCTCCTTAGTGGCCGTCTCTGGCAGACTTAATCAGCGCAAATACACCAACAGAGATAATCAACAGGTTACTGTTATCGAAACCATCGCGGATAGCGTCGAATTCTTAGAACCAAAATCCGCTAACGGTGCCACTCCGGATGCCAGCATCCGCCAGCAGGCCCCTCAGCAGGATTACGTAGACGATGCCGCTGACAGCGGCAACTTAGATGGCATTGATGTCGTCAGTGACGACCTTCCATTCTAAGACACAAAACAGAAAGGATAATTAACAATGGCTTTCAAGAAAATGAGACCTAAGAGAAAGGTCTGCTACTTCACCAAGAACCACGTTAAGTTCATTGACTATAAGGACACCGAACTCCTCAGCAGATTCATCACTCCTGATGGAAAGATCCTTGCCCGTAGCTCAACCGGAACCAGCGCCAAGTATCAGCGTGAACTCGCCAAAGCTATCAAGAACGCCCGTTTCATGGGTTTGCTTCCTGAAGTTGGCCAGAGATAATCTCTAACAAAAACTAAGCCGTCCAATAAGGGCGGTTTTTTCTTATGTTTTTCCTTGAATCGTCATAAAATTGTCTTGGGAATGATGTCTCCCATCTAGAAATAGAGAACCGCAACGAAGTGCTGATGACGTCTATGACTTGTTTTGTCATAGGGATCAGCACTTTTGTTTCTATGGCAGATAGGAGGTATCAATGAATATTTTTTTATCCTTATTTATCATTTTCGGTGGCGGGATCCTCGGTGGCTTTTTCTTTGAGAAAATCAGACTTCCAAAATTGGTGTGGTATATCATCCTTGGAGTTCTTATCGGACCGTCCGTGCTCAACATTGTTGACGACACATTGCTATCGATCTCGTCGCACCTAAGGCAAATAGCTTTGGTCATTATTTTGACGAGGTCCGGTTTATCTTTGGATATCAAAAGCCTAAAGAAAATAGGAAGACCTGCGATATTGATGTGCTTTTTGCCCGCCTGTTTCGAAATTGCGGGCATCACCATATTTGGCCCAATGTTCCTCGGAATATCCTATTTTGAAGCGTTGCTTCTTGGATCTGTCTTGGCGGCCGTTTCGCCGGCGGTAGTGGTTCCGAGAATGATTCGCTTAATGGAGGAAGGATATGGAAAAGAACGCTGCGTGCCCGAACTTGTGATGGCGGGCGCCTCTTGTGACGACATCTTTGTCATCGTCCTTTTCTATTCGTTTAAGAACCTGGTCGCAACGTCCACCTTCGACGCTTGGAGCATTGGCCAAATCCCGATCTCAATTGTTTCTGGCGTTGCTTTGGGCATCGGGATGGGTTTCTTGATGGTTTTCTTCATCCGATATTTGAAGCTAAACAAAATCGTCCATGTCGTTTTGATGCTCGGCCTATCATTCGGGATGCTCGCTCTCGAGAATACCTTAAAACCGTTTTTTAGTGTTTCGTCCCTATTGGCCATAATCGTCATGGCGTTTGTGGTGGGCGTTTTTAAAAAAGAGGAAGCGAAGGAGATGCAGAAATCCTACAACGGCTTATGGCAAGGTTTTGAGATCCTGTTGTTTGCCCTCGTTGGCGTTGCGGTCGATGTTCGCTACGCCTTCTCAAAAGAAGGGGCCATCATCGTCGGACTGGTTTTCGTTGCGTTGGTATTTAGAAGTCTGGGTGTGCTTTGTTCCATAATCGCAACGAAATTTACCTGGAAGGAAAAACTATATATCGTCATTTCTTATCTACCTAAGGCGACCGTTCAAGCATCGATCGGGGCGATTGCTTTGTCCGAAGGGCTTGCTTGCGGCACACTAGTGCTGACCGCTGCGGTGGTAGCAATATTGATAACCGCTCCTTTGGGCGCAATATTGATGGATAACCTGAAAAACAAATTGCTGATGAAGGAGGGGTAGTTTGTCCTTTTTCGGAGAATTGGCGTCGTCATGGGACATCTAACAATAAACTAAACCGTCCGATAGGGCGGCTTTTTTGTTGAGGTATTCCATGTTTGCTACATATATGATAACATACAGTTGAGGACAATGATAATGAATAAGAATCGTGCCGATTACATAGCTAAGTTCAACAAGGATAATTACAAGATGTATCCTTTCAGGGTTAAGAAAAACGAGATCGACTTGATTGATAAACTAGAGACGGTTGATAACAGAAACAGCTATATCAGAGATTTGATTTTGGAAGACATTAACCCAAGCATTCTAACGATAAAACAGATTAAAGATAGGGTTAGACCAATCTTCGCAAAACACAATATTAACGAGGCATATTTGTTTGGTA
>CAMKAQ010000043.1 GCA_946410525.1 uncultured Caryophanales bacterium
CTTGGGAAATGCCACCGGCTTCGTGAGCGCATAAGTCACTGTGTCTGATCGCATCGATGATCGAGGTCTTGCCATGGTCGACGTGGCCCATGATGGAAACGACTGGGGCACGCTCAACTAAGGAAGAAGGGTCATCTTCGATCTTGAGGTCTTCGAAGTGCTCGGCATCAACGATTTCCTCTTTCTTGAAGTCATATCCATATTCAAGGCAGATGGTACCGATCATCTCATCATCAAGAAGTTGGTTGATGGTGACGGCCTTGCCATTCATGAACATGAATTTGATGATGGCTGGGATTGGGACGTTGATGGCTTTGGAAAGCTCAGCGACCGTAAGCGGTTTGGAGTAGACGAAGACACCGCCGTTGACCTTGGCGAAATCCTCTTTTTTCTTCGGGCGGGACTCGAAGTTGGCCTGACGGAAACCGTTGTGGTTTTTGTTTTGGCCGTTCTTCTTGTTAGTGAACTGCGGTTTTTTCATCTGATTCTCCTTTCTTGAGCTTGAGAAGGTAGCTCATGGCGGCTTTTTTGCCGATGATGCCAAGGAATTTGATCTCGGAATGGCCTAAGGCTTTTCCAAGTTCTTTGGCGGTGAAGGTTTGGGACAAAGGTTTGTGAGCGCGTTTGATCTTTCCTAAAGTACGGAGGGATTCACCGCTATCGAGGTCGGTTGCAACCACGATAAGGGTGACTTCTTCCATTCTCTTACGAAGCTCCTCACCGATGATGACTTGGTGAGTCGGGTATAAGAGACCAAGGAATCCTAACGCGTCATTCTGGCTCATAGCTTCTCCAAAAGTTCCTCTTCTTCTAAGCTTAACGGACGATGGAGGAAATGGTTGAAGGCGCGTTTCTTGATCGCGTCTTTTCCGCTTCCTTTCTTGAGGTAAACCCCTCGTCCTTTGAGGTCACCCTGCATATCGAGGATGAGTTTCTCATCCTTCACCACGAAACGGAGGAGGGTCTCACGCGGAAAGCGTTTGCGTGAGACGATATCCGTTCTGTCGTTGACGATTCTCATTATCTGACGTCGTCGTCGTACTCGTCGTTGTACTCGTACTCGAGGTTCTCGTCCTCTTCGCTATAGTAGTCAGCCTCATTCTCTTCTTCGGCTTCAACCTCAGCGAGTTCCTCCTCGGTGTAGATCGGCATAGCGTTGGTGAGAGGCTCAAGAGGTTTCTCGTGGGCGATCTCTTTCTCGCTGATCTTGCGAGGACGTTTCTCCTCTTTCTTGGTGACGTGCTTCTTGCCGGTTTCGGCCTTCTTCTCGGTCTTGGCGTTGAGGGACTTCTCAAGCTCATCGAGGGAGGTCGTGGTCTTGACTTCCACTTTCACCTCTGGCTCTGGCTCTTTGACTGGCTCAGGTTCGGCAACAGGTTCAACCTCGTCAAGGATCTTGGCAGGTTTGACCTTGGTAACGGCTGGTTTGGCGACAACGACTGGGGTCTCCTCGACAACCTCTTCTTCTTCGACTTCGATTGGCTCTTCTATAGCGGCTTCGAGGGCTTTCTCTTTCTCTTCGGCCTGACGGAGGGCTTCACGTTCTTCGGCAAGGCGGAGTGAACGTTCGGCGTAGTTGACGCGTTCTTTGGCGCGCTTGTCTTCTTCGACTCTGGCGCGGATATCTTCGATGGTCTCGAATTCGATGCCATCTTCAGCCGCTTTCTGCTCTTCGTAGATTTCGATTGAGTAGCCGGTTAAGCGTTTGGCAAGGCGGATGTTGGCGTTCTTTTTGCCAAGAGCGACATAGTACTGGTCATCTTTGACGACGGCGATTGCGCTCTTACCTTCTTCTTCGCTCTCAGGTTTGATGGCGACACCAACAACCTGGGCTGGACGGAGGGATTCGGCGATGTAGAGAGATGGGTCATCGCTCCATGGGATGATGTCGATCTTCTCTTTTTCGTGAGCGTTGCCAAGCTGGGCGACGATCTTCTGGATGCGGCTTCCACCCTGACCGATGCAAGCGCCGGTTGGGTCGACGTCTTCTTTCATCGAGGAGACGGAGACTTTGGAACGGAGGCCAGCGATACGGGCGATGCCTTTGATGATGACGACGCCTTCATAGATTTCGTGGATTTCTTCCTCGAAGAGTCTCTTTAAGAAACCTTCGGAGGAACGGGTGACTTCGATCTGAGGTCCTTTCTTGACGCCGTCGACATCGACGCTCTTGACCTCTTGGATGTAGACCTTGATGGTCTCGCCTGGTTTGAAGTACTCATCACCGATCATGTCTTTCTTGTTGAGCTCGATGATGGTTCTGCCAACCTTGATGGCGACGCCCTTCTCATCGCTTCTTTCGACGATGCCGGTGAGCATCTCTCCGATGTGATCCTTGTAGATGTCATAGAGAGCGACTCTTTCCGCTTCGCCGATCTTGTTGCGAAGGATGGTGCGGATGCTCACAGCGGTGAGCTTCGTAAGTTCGTTAAGTGGGCAATAGATGCTATAGAAGTTATTGAGTTTGATGTTGGCTTTCTCGGCCTTGACGAGGGCAAGAAGATACTTGAGGTCTTCTTTTTCTTTCTTTTCTTCGCCTCTTGGACGCTTGAGGTAATCGATTTCCTCTTCAAGATGCTCGATGGTCTGTAAGCAATCCTCTTTGGCGTCCTCTTTGCTGATCTCGAGGTAATCGTCTTCGACTTCTTTGACGATTTTCTTCTTCTGGCAAAGGGTGGCGTGGACACTGCCATCCTCTTCCTCGATGATCTTGGCTTCGACGATGGCGTCGTCTCCGCCTTTGAGGAACTTGATGTAAGAGGTCTCCATGGCCTCTTTGAGTGCGGCGAGAACGGAATCGCGGCTCATTCCCTTTCCTTCAGCGATGGTGTCGATGAGCTCGCTGAACGTCATTTCCTTTTTCTCTTCTTCCATGTTTGTCATTTCCTTTCTTAGAACTTTATGGCTAAGCGCGCTTTGTCGATGTTTTGGCGCGCTAACGAGAGCGTCTTTTTGCGGCCTTTGATTCTGATTTCGAGTTTGATCTCTTCTTCGGTCACTTCCTTTAGGTCGCCTTCGAGGAAGTTATAACCCTCATATGGGTTGATTAGGTGGACATTGATGAACTCACCGACGTATTTGGCGAGTTTCTCTAAGCGAAGCGGTTTCTCGCTGCCAGCGCTGCTGACGTCAAGCATGTAGGCTTCTTTGATGGGGTCCTCTTTATCGAGAAGAGGATTGATGATGTCGCTCACCTTCACGATGTCATCGAGCGAGATCGGCGCATCGCGGTCGACCACGAGATGGAGCGTGAGGCCTTCTTTGGTGCGGCTAAGAGAGACGTCTGCAAGCTCGTAGCCCTCTTTCTCAAGGGTCGGCTCAAGAAGTTCCTTCACCTTATCAAGTAATCCCATTTGCCCTCCTAAAATTAGAAAGAGTGGTCCTAATGGGCCACTCAATTCGATATGTATTGAGCTAGCGGAGCCGCTTCCGCGGGTCTTCCACCGCGAGTATTATGCACTAGATATTCCGTATACGCAAGCGCATAAAGAAAAAGCGGTGACTAAGACCGCTCTTCCGCTTGCTTATTTATCTTGGATCAAATATTTTTCCCAACCGTTAGGGAGCTCGATCGAGAACTTCTCTTTTTTCTCAAAGATGAAGGTGAATTCCTGTTTCCTGACATATGTATCAGTGGAATAGCTGTGTAAGTATGTTCCATCCTTAAAGGCAAAGTCGTCGTAATTGATCTTGAAGTGGTTTTCGGTGTCATCGCCTTCTTTGACCGATGTCTCATCAATCGTGATGGTCAATTGACCATCTTTGCCCGAGAAGTACTTTCTTTCCGTTTCAAATGCCACATCTGGGTTAGTGTTGAAATACTCATTGAAGGAAGTCGCCTTGAACGGATCCAAAAACATCGGCATAAATGAAATTGCTCCACTAAAAAGCTCTCTATACAAAGATTCGTAATCACTTTTGTGATACTTGTAGTCGATGACGGTTATTTGACCATTGAAAAGGTAATAGTAGTCGCAATAAATCAGTTTCTCGTAAGTATCGTCATTGACGAGGTAAACGATTTGAGAGTCTCTCCCTGAATCAAATGTCACATAAACCTGTTGCTCGCCATCCTCGTTCGTACGGATATGAGCGCTTTCGTTTCTGACGCTTTCCTCATTTGTTCCTTTGTTGACTTCGGTTTCTTTGAAATAGATTGTGAACTCGTAATTCTTGATTTCGTCTTTCTTAAGGGCGATTCCATATTTAAGCTCATCAATTTTAGTCGGGTCAGTTATTTCCTTGGCCCCACAAGAGGCAAGAAGGGTTAAGGCGCTTAGACCAAGCAACATTTTATTTATCTTTTTCATAGCGGTTTCCTCGTTTTCCTAGATAAACATACGCTTTTTGGCATTCGTAAATCAATACCTCTTCAAAGAAAAAAGCCAGTTAATTTAACTGGCTTGATTAAGAATCGTCTTAACTCGGCTTTAAGACTGTCTATGCTTCATCGCTTCCGGGAAGTCGATTGTGAAATAGTCTTTCTTCGTGAAAGAAACATCCCAAAAATATTTGTTTCCGTAATCGGTTGTCTGTTCAACGCTTGCGCTCTTAAAGACAAACTTGTCGTAAGTGGCGACAAACACTTCAGACACGATGTTTTCTTTCTCATCGGCCTCAGAGCGTATGTTCACCTTTTTATCTATTTTGATCGTTAGATTACCTTTGCCTTTTGTATAGAAGTGACTCGTTGTATCTATCGAATAGATGATGGTGCTGGTATTGAAAAACCTAAAATTTCCAAATTGTTCTTTCAGGAATTCAGATGGGTTAGCGCAAAGATCGTAGAACTTGAGGCCGCTGAGGAAAATGTTATAGAAACCGTAGCAACCTTCGTCTTCACGGAATCCGGCAACGCTATATGAGTTATCACCATTCACAAGGCTCGTTTGACCATAGCAGGTTGGATTGTCTTTCCCATTGAAGAACATATAGGAAGTCATTTCTTGTTTTCCCTCGTCCCAAGTTCCCGAATAGGTCGTGTACATATCATTATTCTCATTGACGAGGAGGAGCTGTTCGGTTTTTACGTTGGTAATGGCCATTCCAAATAAACTGCCGTGCGAAAAATCCTCTTTGACCTTCATTTCGAAATTCTTAACGTTTTTCATTTCAGCAGAAATTGAATCGATAAGCGCTTGGCCTTCTTCTGAGTCTTCGTTCTTTAATTCTTTGCCATAACCGGGAACGCAAGAAGAGATGACGGCGGCTCCGACTAACGACAATAATGCGTGTTTCTTTTTCATAGGTGTTCCCCTGTTCCCAAATAAACATACAATTTTTGACATTCGTAAATCAACACCCCCCTGCGGAAAAGAAAAGCCAGCACTAGACTGGCTCCTGACTTAACTAACCCTGCTGCTTGATGTTCTCTCTCTAATATGGTCTTTCCAACCGTCAGGAAGAGCGACTTTATAGTTAGGAAGAACCTTATACTGGAGTTCGAATTTCTCTGTCAGTGTATTATCTTTGCTCTCAAACACAGCATCTTTAAGAACGTAGTTGTCATAAGTGATGCGGGTGTAGCTAGAAGATTTGCTCTCCCTTTCTTTGGTATTAGACATCTCGATCGTAAGATTCCCATCCCCATTGGAATAGAGCTTTCTTGGTGGGACCGTAACGGTTCCATATTCAGTATTCACTTCATCACCAAGGTAATAAGGGAAGCAAGCGGCATCAAAGAAAGCAATAGGAAAAGCAAGGATCCCAGACAGTTCATCCATGTATGCGCCTTCGTCACTCTCGTTAGCGTAATGGACTTCTATTTGTCTATAGCCAGGGTCACCAGGGTAAATTAATTCGGTGTAGTTTACTTCCCCGTATTCTGGATCGTTAACCTGAAACAGATTAAAAGGGTAGTCCATTTTTTCTTCCCCGGATTTGATGCTCATGCGTCCACCTAAAGAAATGTTCCCTTTATCGTCGCCATGATAATAAACGTCCCAAGAATATTTGGTGTCTCTACCAGCGGCTTCTTTGTCGTTATAGCTCGTCCCCATATAGCCTACAATATGAGCCTCGAATCCTGTTTTCTCGTTCATCTTCTCGGAAATGCCTTTTCCAAGTTCGGCCACTCTTGCTTTATCGCTAGTGATCTCTTGGCCATAGCCTTTGGCGCACGAAGAAAGGACGGCAATTCCAACTAACGGCAATAACATGTGTTTCTTATTCATAAATATCCTTCGGTGCTGAGTTTAAGCCTTTATTCCGTATTCCTTGATTTTGTCCTTCCAATCTTTAGGAAGAGAGATGGAGAGGGAATCAAGTTTTTTGAACTTGACCTCAATCGTTTCTTCCTTTGTGTGGTTTGACGTCTTCAATTTGGCCTCTTTTTTGGCTGATTCGAAGATGCAGTTGTTATAGGTGCTACGAATATAGTTTTTGGCGCTGCTCCTAGAATCTTCACCTTCCAAAACGCCTTCGATTGTGAGATTTCCTTCACCTTTTGAATAGTATTTGAAGGAATTGTTGACGAATTCACGGGTAATCTCTCTGTCGATGTCTTGAGGATAAAATACGTTGCCAAAGAAGACAATAGCAGGAACGCTTATCTGGGGCATGACAAAATTGAAGGGAATATCATGGCGATAAGCGAACTCAGCGTAAGGTTCCCCTTCTAAAGGGGTGACTTCGCGATATGTTATCCAACCATATTCGGCGTCGTTCACCGAATATAGGGCTATAGAGGTTTTCTTTTTATCTTGCTCACCCGAGACCAATAAGCAACACTGGTGGTCTTTGTCGGTGCGGTAGACGGTTTCTGCATCATAGCCCGTGTTCTCGCTGCCATCGTATTGGTCGAAAAGATGGTATTTCATAACAGCCTCGTAATTCTCAACGCTTTTCATCTTATCGTGGATGGCGTCCTCAAGTTCTACGATTCTGGCGTCGTCATTAATCTCTTGGCCGTAGTAAGCGCAAGAAGAGATGACCGCGGCTCCGACTATCGACAATAATGCATGCTTCTTTTTCATAGGTGTGCCCCTAACGCTACTGAGTGTACAATTTTTGGCAATTGTAAATCAATACCCCCACCGCGATTTCTCACAAAAAAAGCCAGCAAAAGCTGGCTAAATTGTTAAATCGTGATTAGGCGATTGGGTGCTCGCCGTCGTTGAGATAGAGAATGCCGAGGGTGTTAGGACCGCAATGGCAGGAGATAGTCGCGCCTGCATAGGTCTCATAGACATTTCTGAAGCCTTCTTTCTCAAGTCTCTCTTTGACCCAAGCGACGAT
>CAMKAQ010000044.1 GCA_946410525.1 uncultured Caryophanales bacterium
TAAGAATACATTCGAAAAACTCGGAATCCCAGAGGCTGAGCAGAAGTACCTTAGCGGTGCGACCACCCAATTCGAATCCGAGGTCGTCTACCATAACATGCTCAAAGAAGCCGAAGATAAAGGCGTTATCTTCCTCTCGGCTGACATGGGTTTAAAGCTTTACCCAGAATTATTTAAGAAATACTTCGGCACCGTTGTCCCGTTCAACGACAACAAGTTCGCCGCCCTCAATGGCGCAGTCTGGAGCGGTGGATCTTTCATCTACGTTCCAAAAGGCGTCAAACTCGATAAGCCTCTCCAGTCCTATTTCCGTATCAATAATGAGAAATCAGGACAATTCGAGAGAAGTCTCATCATCTGCGACGAAGGCAGCTCCATCAACTATGTTGAAGGATGCACCGCGCCTATCTACAGCAAGGAATCCTTACACGCCGCAGTCGTTGAGATCATCGTCCTCAAAGGAGCGAGATGCAGATACACAACCGTCCAGAACTGGTCCAATAACATCGTCAACATGGTCACCCAAAGGGCCCTTGTTATGGAAGATGGCCATATGGAATGGGTTGATGGCAACATCGGCTCCCTCCGTAACATGAAATACCCAGCCTGCATCCTCCAGGGTGATGGCGCTAAAGGTACAGTCATCTCCATCGCCGTCGGTGGAAGAAATCAATTCCAAGACAATGGTGCGAGAATGATCCACATTGGAAAGAACACTTCCTCGAATATCATTTCGAAGTCCGTTTGCTCTCATGGTGGCGTCGCCAACTACCGTGGCACCGTACGTATGCATGAAGGCGCGGAAAACGCTCACTCGCACATCGAATGCGATACCCTCATTCTTGATAACGAATCGCGTTCCGATACCTATCCAAAGAACGAGATCAATAACGCGACTTCCTATATCGAACACGAGGCCACAGTCTCCAAGATCAATGAAGAGCAACTCTTCTATCTCATGAGCCGCGGCCTCAGCGAAGAAGACGCGACAAACATGATCATCATGGGCTTCATTGAGCCATTCTCAAGAGAGCTTCCAATGGAATACGCGATTGAGCTCAACCGTCTCATTAAGCTCGATATGTCCGACTCAGTCGGCTAGACAAAAAATTAAAATACCGAGGTTTTGCAGTGGATTTTGATGTAATCGTCGTTGGTGGTGGGCACGCTGGAGTAGAAGCTGCAGCAGCCAGTGCGCATCTTGGAATGCGTACCCTTTTGTGCACCCTCAACAAGAAGATGATCGCCAACACTCCATGCAACCCTCATATCGGCGGAAGCGCGAAAGGCATCGTCGTCCGTGAGATAGACGCCCTTGGTGGAATGATGGGTCAGTTCGCTGATTACCATCCTCTCCAAATCAAGATGCTTAACACCGGCAAAGGTCCAGGCGTTCAGTGCCTTCGTGCCCAAGTCGACAAGAAAGGTTATCCTGCTCACGTTCAGGAATACCTCGATACCGTTCCTAATCTCTCAATCAAAGAATGTCAGGTCACTGAGCTCACCTATGACGAGAGCAAAGTTACTGGCGTCATCACCAAAGAAGGCGAAAAGATTTCCGCGAAAGCGGTCATCCTCACAACCGGAACCTATATGGAGAGCACCATCATCTCCGGACAGATGGTCAAAGAGGAAGGACCTGATGGGGAAGATGCCTCACATGGCCTTTCTGGATGCCTCCAAAAGATGGGAATTGAGATGTTCCGTCTTAAGACGGGAACTCCTCCACGCATCAAGAAGAGCACGATCGATTTCTCGAACGCCTCAATCCAGCCAGGCATGGATGGAGAACTCGCTTTCTCATACTTAACCAAGGAATTCACTCCGCTTGAGAACCAGCTTCCTTGCTATTTGATCTATACGTCTGATGAAACCATCAAGATGATTCAGGAACATCTTTCTGAATCAGCTGTCTTTAATGGTGTTATCAAAGGCGTTGGTCCAAGGTATTGCCCATCCATCGAATCCAAAGTCGTTCGTTTTGCCGACAAGGAACGCCATCAGCTTTTCCTTGAACCAGAATTCGAAGAAGGCGAATCGATTTATCTCCAAGGATTCAGCACTGGCTTCCCTCATGAACTTCAGGAGAAGCTTGTCCATACTCTCCCGGGTTTGGAACATGCCGAAATCCTTAAATACGCTTACCAAATCGAATATGATGCGGTGGCCTCATTCCAATTTGATTCCACTTTAAAGACCAAGAAATACGATGGCTTATACATCGCTGGCCAGATCTGTGGCACCTCCGGTTATGAAGAGGCAGCCGCTTTAGGTCTTATGGCGGGCATCAACGCTGTAAGAGCCATCAAAGGACAGAGTCCTTTCGTTCTTGCTAGAGACGAAGCCTATATCGGCGTCATGATCGATGATTTGACCACCAAAGGCGTTGATGAGCCATATCGTCTTATGTCCTCGAGAGCGGAGTATCGTCTCCTTCTTCGCCATGACAACGCTGACGACAGACTCACAGAGAAAGGCTACGAGATTGGCTTAGCCTCCGAAGAGAGAATCGCCAAATATAGAACCAAAACCAAGAGAATCGCTGAAGCGATTGAAATACTTAAGAACACAGTCGTCTCTGACAAAGAGGGACTTAAGGAATACCTCCTTGCCAACGGTTTCACCGATTATGAGATCGGACATAGGGGATATGAGCTTTTGAAACGCCCAGGACTTCATCTCCGCGAGATCATGAGCTTCATGCCAGAGATGGAAAGCTACCGCGACTTCGATGATGCAACAATCTTGTCTCTTGAGACAAAAGTCAAATATGAGGGCTATATCACCCAAGAATTGAAAGACGCCAAAGGCAACCACAAGCTTGAGAACATCAAGATGCCGGCAGGGGAAGATTATTCTTCTTGGGAAGGCCTTCGTCTTGAGGCTAGAGAAAAGCTCAAGAAGGTCAATCCTGCCACGATCGGTCAGGCTTCCCGCATTCCAGGGGTGAACCCTGCTGACATTTCGATTATCATTTTGACGATGAAGAAGAGAGGTCTTTTATGACTTACGAAGAGATGGTGAGCCTCTTATCAGGCAAAATCGAACTTAACGAAAAGACCGTTGAGCGTTTTAAGAAATACGCTTCACTCCTTAAGGAGTGGAATGAGAAGATGAATCTCACCGCCATCACCGATGAGCCAGAGATTGTCGAGAAGCATTTTTATGATTGCCTTCTCCCAACCGATCACGACCTCTTAGATGACAAACTTATCTGTGACTTAGGTACAGGCGCTGGATTCCCAGGCATGGTTTGGGCTATCGCTTATCCTAAATGCGTCGTCACCCTTGTTGATGCGACTGGCAAGAAATGCATGTTCCTCAATGAGGTCATCAAAGAACTTAATCTCACGAACGCCTTCGTGGTTAATTCCCGTGGCGAAGATCTTGATATGAGAGAGCATTTCGACATCGTCACCGCTAGAGCGGTTGCTCCTCTCAATATCCTCCTTGAAGTCTGCGTCCCTCTCATCAAAGAGAAGGGCCTTATGATCGCCATGAAAGGTGCCAAAGGAAAAGAAGAACTTGCTGACGCCAAGAAAGCAGTTCAGAAACTTTACCTTAAGGTAATCAACATTAATGAACAAGCTCTCCCAAATGATGAGGGAGTCCGTTATAACATCATCCTCAAGAAAGAGAAGAAGACCGAAAAGAAGTATCCTCGTTCTTGGGCAGAAATCCAGAAGAAGCCTTTGTAAAATAACCTAGTTTTGCAAAGGTTTTTTAGATTTTTCCAAATATTTGGAATATCATAGTTTTATGACGAGAATCATAAGCGTTGCCAATCAGAAAGGTGGAGTCGGAAAGACAACGACGGCCATTAACCTTTCTAGTGCTTTAGCGAGCTATGGCAAAAAGGTGCTTTTGATTGATTTCGATTCGCAAGGCAATTCCACCCGTGGATTTGGCTTTGATATCACTTCTTTGGCCTATACCGTCTATGACGCCTGCATCAAGGAAGCCGACATTAACGCGATCATCAGAAGAACGAACTGCAAGGGCGTTGATATCGTCCCAAGCAATCTCCGTTTGGCTAACTTGGAAGCCTATATGCAGTCTCATGGTGTTGTTACGCCATTCGCTGTTTTGGCCGATGCCCTTAGCCATCTTAAGCGCGATTATGATTTCATCGTCATTGACTGCCCGCCTTCCCTTGGCATCCTTTCCCTTAATGCCCTTGTTGTTTCAACAAGTGTCATAATCCCGATACAGTGCGAGTTTTTCGCCATGGAAGCAGTGGCCTCGATGCTTAGCACCGTTAACCGTATCCAAAACAACTACAATCCGGCTTTAAAGATTGAGGGCTTCCTCATGACCATGTACGATTCGAAAGCCTCTTTGTGCAATGAGATCGTCTCTCAGGTCAGAAGCCTCTTCGATGAGAACACCTTCGTGACCATGATCCCAAGGAACGTTTCTCTCCCTGAAGCGAGCGCGCATGGACAATCCGTGATTGACTACCGCCCATCATCGAGTGGTGCGGTTGCTTACCTCGCTCTTGCCCGTGAGGTTTTGGAGCATGAAAAAGAGTAACGTCTCATCGCTTAGCAAACTCGTTAAGAAGTTCTCGCAAGAAGATGTCATTCTCCAGATGGAGAAGGAATATCGCAGCGTAGCTTCGGTTAATATCCCACTCGAAAAAATCGACGACAATTCGTACGTCAATAAAGTCACTTTTTCCAAAAAAACCGTCAATTTGCTGGGAAAATCCATCAAAGAGAAGGGTTTTTTCAACCCGCTTGTTGTCCGTCGCAAAGGCGACCGCTACGAACTTATCCTTGGAAGAAAGAGGTATTTTGGAGCGAAGAACATCGACCTTGCTGAGGTGCCTGCCATCATTAGGGAAGTAGATGACGAAGAAGTCCTTCTTATGCTTCTTGCGGACGTTCGTGATGAAAGAGAAGGCAACATCATCGAGATGGCGCTAATCTATGCCGCGCTCTCTGAGAAGTTCAATTATTCGCAAGCCACACTTGGGAAACTCTCCCATCAATCTAGAAGCCAAGTAACGAATATCGTCCGTCTCCTTTCTTTGCCAGAGAAAGTCGTTAAAGAAGTTATGCTTGGTGAGCTTTCATACGGTCATGCGCGCGCACTATTAAGGCTAGACCAATTCGAAATCGAAGAAGCGGTCAAAACGATCCATCACAACAAACTCTCTGTAAGAGAGACCGAAGCGCTTGTGAAGAGATACCGCTACGAAGATGAGGACTATGAGAAAGAGGTCTCCCTCATCACAAAGAGCAACGCCCGTGACGTCAAAATCAAACCAGCCTCTGTCTCTTTTGAGTTCGACACCGTTGAAGAAAAAGATAAGTTTATAAAGGACTACTTGGGAAAATAGTACTTTGTGGTGGCCAGGGCGTTTGACTGAGCGCATTTGCAAAGGCTATTTTCTCAACGAACGAGGAACCATTCTCAGGTGCGGGTGTGGTAAAGTATTGTTTAGTGTATGAAGAAAAACATAGTCATCCTATCGTTGCTTTGCATGCTTACTCTGTCATGCTGCGCAAAAGAAATGATTCTTCTCGTTCCCGGCAATTATTGTTTTGAGAAAGGCGATGAAGAAAACTCTTTTGGCGTAACAAGCGAATCGTACTTTGTTGCTTGTCTTACCGAGTATTCGATTCGCAAAGGTGAAGCGGCCAGCTTTGAGGACCAGCACAAAAAAACGGGTGAAAAGGGTCATTGGTATGTTCCGGGAGATGAATATTTGTTAGATCTATCATGGAAGAATTGTGACTTCGAAACGATGCCCTCTTTCTACCAATACGGGTGCGATGACAATATCGTTTTGCTTTGGTCTGAGGAAATGAAAAACATCGACATCGAATTTTTGGGCATGAGGAAAGGCAATTCCTTATTGTCCGCTGAGATTAGATGTTATGACAGCGATGCAAAGAAGGGCTTCTATTTCATGTTCACTCAGTCCATCGAAGAATAGAAACGCTTGATTTCTTTTGCCACACTACTATCATAGTAGTGCTTCAGGGCGACGAGAATTACGTCGACTGGCGGTAAAGCCCGCGAGTGGGACACCCCACATGAACTGGTGAGATTCCAGTGCCAACGGTACAGTCCGGATATGCAGAAGCTATTATTGCTTAGCCCCCTGATGTCAGCCATATAGGAGGTTTTTTTATTTTTATGGTTTTGACAGAAGTACAAGAAGGTCTCACGAGAGAACAAATCTCGTGGATCGTTCTAGGCGCGTCATTAGTCGCCACAATCGTCTTCGTAATCTTGTATTCGAAGTTTATGAAGAAAAAGGAATTCTCCTGGGCGAGATTCACCGCTAGGGTCGCCATCTTCGGCGCCTTGTCGTCCATTCTCTACGTCGTCCCGGTATTCCAGCTCAAACTCCCTTTCCTTCCAGCTTTCATGGAACTTCACTTTGATGAGGTTCCAGCATTCATTGCCGGTTATGCCTATGGCCCATTCACCGCATTTATCGTCATTTTCATCAAAACGCTTATCAAGCTTCCGTTCAGCAGCACTTTCTGTGTCGGTGAATTAGCCGATCTCATTTTCTCCTCGGCCTTCGTCCTTCCTGCCGCTTTCATCTATAAGAAAGTCAGGAACCTTAAGGGTGTCTTCATTGGATTTGGCGTTTCCTTCGTCCTTCAGATCATAGTCGCATCCCTCATGAATGTTTACGCCATCTTGCCTTTCTATATGCAAGTTATGAATTACCCATATGACGTGATCATGGATATGTGCTCAAAAGCGAACCCATTAGTCAAGAACCTTGATATTGATTACGTCATGTTCATCGTCGTTCCAATGAACATCATTAAGAACACCATAGTTCTTGTTCTCACTTACTTCGTCTACAAAGGAATTCACAAATCTCTCCGCTGGGAAAAACCAGTGCAAAAAGAAGAGCTTGAAGTAGTGGACGTTGAAGCGAAATAACAAAAAAAGGATGGCAAATCGCCATCCTTTTCTTTTTTTGTGCGTTTAGAAGTTATTCTTCGATAGCGGCGACTGGGCAGCTGGCCATGACTTCGGCAGCGGCACCGTCTTCCATCTCGGCGATGGCTTCGCTCTTGCCTTCGTCGTTGAGGGTGAAGGCTTCTGGAGCCATGTTGACGCAAAGGCCACAGCCGATGCAGGCGTCAGCGTTGACTTTAAGTTTTTTCATGTTTGGGAAATCTCCTTTGTTGGTATGGACTTAT
>CAMKAQ010000045.1 GCA_946410525.1 uncultured Caryophanales bacterium
TTAGAAACTCCTAAAGCGCTGACCCGTCATTACGCGAAGAACCCATTCATCCCAGAAACCAAAGAAACTGACCTTGAAAGAGTAAATCTCATCCTCAACATGCAAAGCATGGCGCTTGTGAAAAGACTCAAAACCGTCCATCAGAAAAAGATTGTCTTAGGTCTTTCTGGTGGTCTTGATTCAACTCTTGCCCTTCTTGTCTCCGTTGAGGCTTTCAAGAAACTTGGCTATGACCTCAAAGACATCATTGCCATCACTCTTCCATCCTTCGGAACAAGTAAGAAAACCTTCAACAACGCCACTCTTCTTTCAGAGTCACTAGGCGTTTCCTTCCGTGAGATCAACATCGGTGAGTCTGTGCGTTTACACTTCAAAGACATTGGGCACGATGAACAAAATCACAATGTCGCCTATGAGAATGCTCAGGCTCGCGAAAGAACCCAAGTCTTGATGGATGTGGCTAATGATGAAGACGCCTTAATGGTTGGAACCGGTGACTTATCTGAAGCCGCTCTTGGATGGTGCACATATAACGGTGACCACATGTCCTTCTATGACCTCAACATCTCCGTTCCAAAGACCTTGGTCAGATATGTGGTTGAGGGATATGCGATCATGCACCCAGAGACAAAGACTGCTTTGATGAACATCATCGAAACTCCAATCAGCCCTGAACTCCTACCGCCTTCAAGCAAAGGGGAGATCGTTCAGAAGTCTGAAGACAAAGTTGGTCCATATGAACTTCAGGACTTCTTCATCTTCCATTACCTCCGCTACGGTTTCTCGCCAAAGAAACTCTATTTCCTTGCACAGCAAGCCTTCAGTTATAGATACGATAATGAGACATTGAAGAAATGGCTTAGAGTCTTCTTCAAGCGTTTCTTCCAGAGTCAATTCAAGAGAAACTGCACCCCTGACGGAATCAAAATCGGCACTGTTGGACTCTCACCTAGAGGTGACCTTTTGATGCCAAGTGATGCATTTGTTGAGGATTATCTTAAAGAAATTGATTCTCTCTAGTATCCTTAAATAAAAGGGATGGTATATTACGACCATGAAAAAAAATAAAAAAGAAGAGCTTCAGCCAGAAGAGCCAGTAATTGAAAAGGCCGCTGAAGAACCAAAAGACGCCGAAGAAGCGTCCGAGCCTATTGTCGAAGAAGAACCAAAGAAAGAGAAGAAGGGGATGCCACGTTTCCTTGGATTCCTCATCTTTGAGTTGATCACTCTCATCATTGCCTTAGGAGCGCAGTTCGCTCTCCTTAAATGGGTCATGGCTATGTTTGACCTTGCCGAGCTCATTGAATGGATCATCGCTACCGGAGCAGGATTCGTCCTCTACTTGGTTGCCGGTTATCTCTTCAACCACTTAATCGTTTGGAAGGGAAAAGGAAAGTACACCTTCTGGAAGTTCCTTTTGGCCACCATCATCGGTTGGGCCCTCGCTCTTGCCCTCATCCATCTTGGAATCTTCATCGATAAGATGATCGTTCCAGCCGATCCTTTCGTTTACGCGCTTACCGCTCTTAGCGTCAATCAGCTTCTCACCTATGAAGGACAAGCCCTCATCACTGGAATCATCATCCTTTGTGGCGATATCCTTATCACCTTGATCTACAGCTTCTTGATTAGAGCGTTCTTCGTCTTCAAAGACAAGAAGGCCAAAGAGGCTGAAGAGGCTCCAGAAGAAGTCGAAGAAGAGAAGGAAGAAACCTTACTCACCCACGACACCTTCCGTCAGATCGTCCGTGAGGAGATGGAGAAGTTCTTCACCTCGAAGAAGAAATTCGTCCGTTACAGCCAAGCCCAAAGCTACATTGACGAAGGCATCAAGGAATACGACGAGAAACATCCTAAGAAGGAAGAGAAATAACTTCTAAATCAAGCAGCCGGCAAAACGGCTGCTTTTCTTTTTGTCTATCCTCTCTATCTAGACTAAAATACATACGATGAAAATCGGTATTATCGGCAGTGGTCCAAGCGGCCTTTATCTCTCCATCTTTTTGAAAATCAAACACCCAGAATCCGAAGTGGTTGTTTTCGAAAAGGAAAGCAAACTTTCCAAAAAGCTTTATGCGACCGGAAACGGACACTGCAACCTTTTGAATAAGAACCTCTCTAAAGAGAAATACAACCACCCAGAGTTCATGGGTCCGATTCTTGAGAAATATCCATACCCATTCCTTGAGGGTGTTCTTAAGAGTTTAGGGATCGAATTAACTTATAACGGCGATTATGTCTATCCTCTCTCTGAGAGCGCACCAGCATACGCCTTATACCTGAAGAAGCTCGCTGAGAAAGTGGGGGTCACTTTCATTTCTGAAACAAGAGTGACTGATTACGTAGTAAAAGACTCTCAAATCGAAGCCAAAACAGATAAGAAAACCCAAACCTTTGATAAGCTCGTCATCGCAACCGGTGGCAAGAGTGATCCAAAACTTGGAAGCGATGGAAGCTTCTATGAAGTTCTTAAGAAACATGGCTATGACTTCGTTGAGTCAAAACCAGGCTTAACCCCTCTCACCCTTAACGATAAGGACATCAAACCTTTAGCGGGTGTTCGTCACAAAGCCAACGTCAAAGCCTTCCTAGGCAAAGATAAAATCTTTGAGGAGAACGGTGAGATCCTTTATAAGAACGATGGCATCTCTGGCATCGTCATCTTTAACGCCGAAAGCGCGATCTACCGTCACTCTAATCCAAAAGACATCGAATTAGTGGTGGACCTCTTCCCTGATTGGACCTTTGAAGAACTTATGAACAGGCTCGCTCACGATGAAGCCCTCAACAGCAAGTTCTACCTTGATTCCTATTTGGTTGAGCCGCTCCAGAAACATATTCTCGCTCGTTCCAGAGGAACGGATGCGTTGTGCATTGCCACATCGATGAAGAACCTCAGATACTCCGTTAAGGACCACTATGGGTTTGACTATTCCCAGGTGACTATTGGCGGTTTGTCCCTTGATGAAGTGGACGAGAACCTTTCCTCCAAAAAGGAGAAGGGCGTCTATCTCATCGGTGAACTCCTTGACGTTGATGGCAATTGCGGCGGTTACAATCTCGCCTGGTCGCTCCTTAGCGCGATAATTGTCTTCAAATCCCTCTAAAACCTAAAAATCCTTGGCAAAAACCGCTTAAAATTTCAAAAATGCGCGATTTCTGCGGAGGATTTTTTTGAGGGGAATTAAAGAAAATTCCCCTTTGGCAATTGACTATCTTTTCAAGATAGACTTAAATAATGAAGTTGCACGGCTTCCCGTTATTTTTTGAAGCCCTTGCGAGCGAGGTTGTTTATGAAATATGCAAACACATCCAGAACCTTGAGTTTCTTAGCGCACGCTCTCATCGTTCTCGCCTTTGGTGCCCTTGGCCTTTACTTCGGCGCCTTCGTTGTTCCTGAGTACTTCGGAACTGATCCAACTTACTTCACCAAGAACTTATTCAGTGGAGCCTATCTCCTTTACTTAGAACTCGCTGTTGCCGGTCTTAGCTTTGCTACCATCTCTGGCTACGGTCTCTTCTATGCCATCAAAGGTCTTATGAATCCACGTGATGATGAACCAGTCGTTAAATCCCTCACCACCCTCATCGTTGAAGGTTGGGCCGCTGGCATCTTCTTCCTTCTCCAGGCCGTCTTATTCTTCGACCTCACTGGAAACAATGGCGCTGACAGCAACTTAGTCTTCGTCATCGTTATGTCTCTCTTACTCGCCATCCTCTTCCTCATCGCTACCAACATCCCAATGGTCAAGCTCTATGATGGCAAAGATCAGAAGCCTCTTCTCCGTGTATTCATCGGCGGAGCCATGGTCTTCACCGGTGCTATCGCCCTTGAAGCTGGCCTCAGCTTAATTGTCAACGCTACCAACACCTCTCTCAACGCTTGGAAGCAGGGAGAAATCAACTTCCTTCTTCTCACCATCACCCTTTCCAGCTTAGCTGCCTTTGTCCTTCTCCTTCTTGCTTGGCTTAGCAAGTTCAAGAATGGAACCAAGGTTCCAGGTCTCATGGCTGGCGGTGCTGCTATCGCTGTCGCGATCGGTCTCATCCTCTATGGTGTTCTCACCATCGTCTGGAGAGACAACGGCATCCACCTTAATTACGCTCTCGAAGAAGGCAAGACCTACATCTTCGGTGGCAAGAACTGGGGTTATGGCTTCCCAATCATGAACCTTGTCGTCGGTGCTGTTACCGGTGCCTTCGGTGGTTACCTCATGATTGCCGCTACCAAATCCACCGAGATCGCCAAGAAGGCCTAATCGAAATTAGAAAAACAAAACGCCTCTGAGTGAGGCGTTTTTCTTTACCAATCTTTCTTGGGTTTCTCCATCCCATATCTTTCGAACGGGAAGCGCTCAAGGTAGTAATCGTAATCGATGTCGAAGTTATGGCGCTTATATTCTTTGTGCATCCTTTTGATCATCCAAGGTTTGACTGGGTCATAGAACTTCCAGATTCTTCTTGGGTAATGGCTGATGACCGTATCTTCTAAGACATCCCTTTGGTCGTTGAACTTCGTTGGCATGACCAAGTGAGAAAGGTTCTTCTTGTTTAAGGCGTCTTGATCAGGGAAGAAGGCTTTCTTTGTCATGACGAATTCGATGCACTTCTCGAATAAGCCTGTCTCACGGCACTTCTTCATATTAAAGTAGAGGACACCTGAATTGAAATAGTTCTTGTTCTTCCAGGTCTTTCCTAAGTAATCAAGAACGGCGCCGAATTCATGTTCGGAGATATCGTTCTCGCGGATGTTCTCAATGGGGTTATAGATGAGAGTGTCCCCATCGAGATAGAGAAGCTCATCAATATCCTTAGGAAGGATTCTTTCCGCGAATAGCCTAAGCAAGCACATAGGAGGGAAGAAGACGTTCTTGGTGTTAGGACCTTTCATGAACTCTTCCTCATACATCTTTGAGGCATCGTATAAGGTTATCTCGTTTTCTTGATTGAAGTCCTTAAGCATCTTCTCCAAGAGAAGCCTATCTTCTTCGTCCATCCCAATGACCTTTCCTGTGGTCATTGTGAAGACATGGATCTTAAGAGGGTTCTTGGTTCTTCTGGCCATGCTTTCAAGCGAAAGATATAAGGCCATCGTGTAACCTTTATTTCCGGCATATAAGACATTCAAAGGACCTTTAAACATTAGGGGTTTCCTCCGTCCTGGATAAAGCCTTCTTGTCTCTAGCTTGGAAGACACAGACGAAGACGAATGAGACGATGAGAGTGAAGTAATATGTGACAAGTCTCCAAAGGAGAGATAACGCTAAAGCGGCACCGGAGTTCGCGCTTGCCATCAAACAGACAGATGAGATGACGATTGAGAAAGCGTACTCAATGCCACCGGTTCCTCCAGGGGTAGGAACCCATACGACAGCAGTGATGGCGAATGATGTCGCGAATAAGACAATCAATGCATTCATGCCTTCCGCATCATAAAGCGAAGCGTTAAGTCCAACCGCCTTAATAAGGAAGTAAGGGATGAGGTAATAGACGAGCATCGTCACTATCTTGATAAGGAGAGAGAAAATGAAGGTCTTCTTATGGACCCAGATGGAACGGAAGCCGATTTGGGCGTTCTCGCAATACGCTTCAAAAGAAGGAATGAGTTTAGCGAAGTGCTTGTTCAAGAACTTAGGTTTCGTGATGAATTTGATAATAGCGATAATCCAATTCTTTAAGTGCTTGCTTGTTCCTAAGGCAATCATGAAAAGAAGGACCAAGAAGTTGATTGTGTAGCCTACGATAGCGACATACTTCGCCCATTCCATATTTAAGGCGGCTAAACCTTTAGTGATCTCTGGATAGAAGAATAAGGAAACGAAAGCGATCAAGTTGGTCGCAATCATGAAGGTAACGAAATTGGCTAAGACCGCGCTTGTGGCAACTGAAGCGGAAGTGCCTCTTTTGGTGAAGGAATAGATTTGGAATGGCTGTCCTCCTGTAGCGAATGGAGTTACGCCATTATAGAAATGCTCAGAGCAGCCAATGAGATAGGCATCCGTTTTAGAAGTAGAGGAACCAGCAGCTTTGGCAAAAAGGTTCAAAGTGATTGGCCAAAGAAGGAAGTAGACGATGACTGCTCCAAAGGCGGCAAGGAGCCAAAGCCAGTTGTTTCCGGTTGCGATTTGGGCAAGGGTCTCGCCGATCTTTTGGATCTCGCCAAACGACAAGAAAAGAGTGACCACGAGAGCGGTCAAAAGAATGAGGAAAATGACGTTGCTGATCAAGCCCTTCTTGCTCTTCTTCTCTGGGGTCTTGGCCTCTTCTTGTTCGTTCATATGGGAAGATTATATCTTCGTTTGTTTCTTTTGCCTAGTAACCATGGGTAGCAAAAACCATAGCAAAAACGCAAAAATCCCATGCAAAACCCACCTCTTTTTTCTTTTCTTTGCAGTTTAGTCATCACTAGTTTAAGATTTCCTCAACGTGTTGCTCCTCTTGCTCCACGTATAAAAAACAGGGAGGGTCAGAAATGGCTCATAATGAAAAGAAACCTTTGGGCGGATTCTTCTCCGTCCGTATGATAGCCGAGAACTCTATCATCGCCGCTCTCTATGTGGTACTTACTTTACTAGTTCCCGCACTCTCTTACGATTACATGCAATGCCGCTTCTCAGAAGCGCTTGTCTTGCTTGTTTTCTGGAGACCTGACATCACGATTGGTCTTACGATTGGATGCTTGATTTCAAATATCATCGGAGCGTCATTAGGACTCAATGTTTGGATCGATGTCTTGCTTGGCACTTTAGCAACTTTAATATCTTGCTTATTAATTTCCTTCTTCTCAAAGAGACTTTACATTGGCTGGATCTGGCCGGTTATCTTTAATGGCTTCATTGTCGGAAGTGAGCTTTATTGGCTTGGTTATCTAGGCGACCTACCTATTTGGGCAGGCTGGCTTTGGGTTGCCCTTGGTGAGACGATCGCCATGGCTGCTGGCTACGCTTTATGGGTCGGTTTGGCTCATACCAAGGTCTTCAACACGGCCTTTAGACCTCTCATCCATAAAGACGTTAAGTGGTAATAGGCATTTGCCTATTGTCCTTTGAGGAATTAGAATAGCGCAGTAATGTGCAAAGATTTTTGGTTAGAGATTAAACACATCGATAAGAACTGCGGAGCCAGATATGGAAT
>CAMKAQ010000046.1 GCA_946410525.1 uncultured Caryophanales bacterium
TTTTGGAAACGACTTATTATATACGTTAAGTATATGTCTCGTCCAATTAAGTATTTTTGCCCGCGTGTTATTGGAGGGCAAATAATGGTAAAATCATCTTAACCATGAAACGCACAACGGATGAGATGATCTACATCTTAAGCGAGTACGCTAGAACCCATAAGGACGAGATCCATTCTTTTGATGACCTCACCCCTTATATAGCGGAACATCCGGAGATTTTCGGAAAAAAAGGTGAAGATGTTTCTGAGTCGTACAAAGCCTTCTATGAAGGCGAGAACACTCTAAACGAAGAAGAAGCCAAAGCCCATTTCAAGAAGGCCATCGAGCTTGACCCTCTTAATTTCGATGCCAGAAGCGAACTTCTCGCCCTCGAATCCAAAGACAGCACTCAATACGCCGCCAAAGGCTTAGATATTCAAACCAAAGGCTTAGAGCTTTTCACCAAGAACGAAGAATACAAACCTTACATCGGCAAATTCTTCGAAACGACAACGACCGCTTCGTTCCTTCGCTTCAGCAAATCCCTCATGGAGCAGTTCTACATGGCAGGGGAGTATCAGATCGCCGTTTCTTTAGGCAGAGAGATGCTGATGCTCGATACCGAAGACAATTACAAAGCCAGGCACATCCTCTTCAAAGCCTTGGTGGGCTTAGGCGATGATATCGCAATCAGAGAATTCATAAACAACTACCATTACAAGAAGGACGCATACTTCTATGCGACCTTAGGCTTATACAAACTAAGCAAAGGATACTCAATCGAAGCGTTCAACATCCTTAATGATGAATGCAGAATGCATAACTCTTTCATCTCGGATTGCATTCTTTACGCGAACGATTACGAAATCAAAAACGAAAGCGAGAAGCCTGTCGACACCTTCATGGATGAAATTCCTTATGAAGGCGGTACTAGAGAGGCTCTCAATTACACGGATGATCCTCTTCCTTTCGATGCCTCGGTCTTAGAGGAATTCCAGAACAAGAATCTTTCCGAATACCTAAAGCTCTTAGGTCTCTCTTTCGAAGAAAGCGCGACTGTCGTGAGCCTTTGTGAGATCGCTCTGAATGAAAGCGTCGATAAGCTTCCTCTTTCAACGATCAAAGACATCTTCAAAGGCGAGTCCAAAGAACATGAATATCTCCCAGTCTATGGCGAGATCAAAAAAGATGAGAAGATCCTAAGCATCATCAAGTCCCTCACTGAGAAGAATCTCCTTGAGAGAAAGGGTCCAAGCATCGTCATCAAACACGATGCATATACCGCCTTCATGGCGATCTGCCGATTACAAGAAAAGGGCGAAGTTTCCTCCGCCCAAGCATAAATTTAAGCAGGTTTTGCTGACGTTATTCGAATTTTAGCCAGACTTCGTAGACTTTTCTTTCGCCCACTTGGCCAATGACATAAAGCACATCATCCTTTAAGGCGTAATTCATCGTGAGGGTTTCGCCTTCTTTCGCTTCGGTGTGGTAGGCCATTCTCCAATCGACGAGTTTCTTGCTCTTAAGGTATTCGCTTCCAAGAAGGTCGCAAGCCCATTCGACATAAACCGTGTTGTTCATGTGCTGGTTGATGTCGCAATCGGTGAAGAGGACCTTTCTGTCGAGGGTCTTATCCGTCTCAAGAGGGACGATTTTGCTATCGACCGCTAAGGTTTTTTCACGTTCGTCTTTGTATTCGATATCAAGATTGATCTGACTCGGGAGGACTGGCTTTCTGGTCTTGGAGTCAATGACGGCCCAAATGGTTTCGTCTTCAAGAAGGACGTTGCCATCCTTGTCGAGAACGACGGTATAACGAGGGAGGAAGAACCATTTTGGTGGCTCTGGGAAAGTGACGATTTCGATCTCCTCATCATAAGCAGGGATGCGGTTGACCTTTGTGGCGATTCTGGAGATGACCCAACGCATGCCTTGGTCAAAGATTTTGTCTTTGCCAAAACCTCTGTTGGCGATGTCTCTCGCACCGATCTCCTGGATGATCTTAAGGAGGTTAGATAGACGGCAGTTTCCCGTCATGTCGCAATAGCAACTTAATATTCTCGTTTTCTGTCTCATAAACGCCGTTCAGTATAGCATTTTTGCCTTTTTGAATGCTAGCAACCACCGAAAAAGAACAAATTTCGACCATTTAAAAGATTTTGCTAGTAACAAATGAGGGTATAAGATATCCTCGTGAAACTATATTCAATTGATTTCTCAACATTCGCTCCCGAGATTCTCCAAAGGGGAAAGGACTACTTCAATAGCGGCAAAGTCCGTGTCGTTTTGAATGCCAACAATCATGTCCATGCCTCAGTCCAGGGAACGGGTGGCAAATCATATAAAGTGCATCTCGTTTTCGATGGCGAGAACAAGCTCGTCGATATGGAATGCTCATGCCCATATCCGCATAACTGCAAACACGAGGCCGCAGTTCTTTATTCTCTCGCTTCCTCCATGGAGAAAGAGACCGAAGAAGTCGGAAAGGGAACGTATCAGAGAATCGTTGGTTCCATTAACGACGCATATACGAGGAAGTCGCTGAACGGTCTTCGCAAAGCGAAGGAAGACCTCATCAACCTCAAAGACAAGCTGAGCTCAGATGAGTTAGAAAACGCCACAGCGCTATATGTCGCAACGTGCTACAAAGCCTTCTACTATGGCGATGCTGAAGGCGGCGTTCATAGATGTTTTGTCGAAGCGGTCAATAACTTAGGCATCAGTGAGAACTTCGTCGCCAAAGCGATAGAAACCGCCAAAGACTTAAACGCCTATTCGTTAGGGGAACTCTTCAACGCCTTCCTTAGCGAAGACAAATTCTCGCTCCTCGCTCAAAAAGGCTTCATGGAAGTCTACAAAAAGGACAAACCTTTAGCGGTCTCCATCCTCAACAGCAGCTCCGTCGTTATTCCTAATAATCTCCAGGTGTACGCGCCTTTTGCGTGTGCGCTCATCGACCACATTCCATTCTCCTCCAACCCGAACTTTTATAGAGAAGCGATCAAAGGGGCCAAGGACTGCAAAGATATCGATTCCATTAGGAAGATCATCAAGTTCTTGAATAAGAACCATAACCAAAAATACATTCCTGAGGACATCTACGGATACCTCAAAGATTATGGTAGTGAAGAAGAAACCGAGGCGTTCCTTCTCGATGCTTTCTATGAGTTCGACAGCGATTTCGATTCCTATCTCCGCTTAAGGAAATACGTGAGCAAGGAAAGATTCAAAGAAGTCGCTAAACGTATATCGCCTGCTCTCGGTAGCAAGTCTTTCCTCAATGCCGTCCTTCTCCGTGATGGTTCTTTGTTCCCGGAGCATATGCACGCGCTCTCAATCAAGAAGCTTTCCTGCAAGGAAGTTTATCTTTGCCGCGAAGACTTAGACGTAGATACAAAAGACAAAGTCACGAATCTCGTCAAAAAGAAACTCACAGATCCAAAAGCCAAGACCAAAGAAGCGGTGGAAGACCTATTCTACGGACTTCTCTATCTCGATTACTCTCACGACTTCTCTTTGGATACGGCCATGTTTGAGCCATTCATCCTTAAGAGCGTGTCTTCCAATAACGAATATCGTTCCATCTGGCTAGCGATAGCATCAAGGAACAATATGCTTTCGAAAGCGGGCGTCTATCCCCACGAGGTGAAACATGTTTCTCACTAAGGCAGGGCAAATAGGGAAAGCGCTATGCGCTGAATATCGTAAGGGGCTAACCACTTACAGCATTCTCCAGAAACTCGAGAGTGGTCGTTTTGGTGTCGCCTTCTCTTACGACAAAGACAACGAGACAATCGTTTATGAAGCGTTCTCTTTGGATTCCACTCCAAACGAATCGCAATACATCTATCTTGAGGTGCAGGGGGATGGAAGACCTCTTGAGCGCTTTGGCAAGAACTCTCCATTCGTTGGGTTGCTCCCAGAACAGAAGGCCCTCTATGTTTATCTCTTCGAAAAAGAGACCTCACTCCCAGCCAATGAGCTTAGTGAAATCTATAAACCAATCGCTAACTTAATAAAGCCAATAATGCCTCTTTCTGCCGCTCAAATTGAAAAAAGAGCGAGGATTCGCAAGGATTTTTTGAATTTCATCAAGGTCGATGAGAAGAAAAAGGCCAAGGAAGAAGAAGCGGAGAAATACACCCCGCTAGGAAAGATAGAGGTCGCTTTGGCCTTCAGACAAATACTTGATGAGAACAAATTCACCGTTGAGGTTACCCTTAACGACGAGGATGACAAATCCATCAAGATCGAGAACCTCAAGACCTTCATCAACTGCTTCGTGAACGGAGAGATGTATAAGTTCAGAAGATACTCTCTCATGCCAACCCCAGAGGCCTTTGATGAGACGAGCTTAGAGATCCTTAAGTTCTTCGTGAACGTCTGCAACCGCAGGCAGGAATATAACACAAGCACGCCTGTTACCTTAGGCATTAGTCAGTTAGCAAAGCTTCTTAACATCGTCCGTGGCAAATACGTCCATTTTGGCAATGATCAGTATTATGTCGACTCCGAATCACACCAAGCCGGATACAAAGTCCTTCCTAGCGAGGAACTCGAATTCCAGCCTCCGTTAAGGACGGTTGAGATGTTCAGAAGCATCGTCAACTCTGGGCACATCATCCTCCTAGATAAGAGTGCGGGCCTCATCGAGGTCTATCATTTCCCGAATGAGACAATGGGTAGAGTCTATGGCTTCTTCCTAGAGCACAAAGACGTTGATCTCTCTGCGATCAAAGACATCATTTTCGAAAAGATTCCTTTGGAATACTCTCTCAACGGAACGATGCCAAAGGACGAGAACCAGTTACGCATCTCACTCTATCTCGACATGAACGAAGAAGGACATATCACCTTCAGAACCATCTACACCTTGTTTGGCGAAATCAAAGACAGGGATGAGCTTGATGAGAATTATTACTACAAAGCATCGCTCAGCGCTTTCGATAGAGAACTTGAGAACGTTGGAGGATTAGAGAACGGCGCCCTCAAAGATGCAGATAAGATTCTCAAGTTCCTCCAGCAAGATCTCACCAAACTTAAGAGCCTTGCCGACGTCATGCTTTCTGAGAAACTCCAGAACACTAAAGTGAGGAGACCAGAATCCCTTGCCATCAGCATCAAGAACAATATTGATTGGCTATCCGTTTCCATTAAGTCCAAGGAATTCTCCGCCGAAGAGGTTTCGAGGATTCTCGACTCCTACAAAAAGAAGAAGAAATACGTTCTCCTCCGTGGAGACTACATCCTCCTTAAGGATGAGGACTTAAGCGTCGCTTCCGAGATCAAAGAATCCGTGAAGATGACCAACAAGATGGAAGTGGACGAGCAGCCAATCTACGAAGCTTTCAAACTCCTCGCTCTTGAAGAAGAAGGAACGAAAATCGAGTTCTCCGACTTTGTCGGACGCATCATCGACGACATCTCTAACTTCAAAGAAACGGAGATTTCTCCAACCAAAGAGGTGAAGAGAGTTGTTAGACCATACCAGGAAGCTGGCATCAAATGGCTTACCGTTCTCCACAAATACCATCTTGGCGGTATCCTTGCCGATGACATGGGCTTAGGAAAGACTCTTGAGGTCATTTCTTTCCTTGAAGGTCTCAAAGAAGAAAAACCATCCCTCATCATCGCTCCTAAGAGCGTCATCTATAACTGGCTTAGCGAATTCAAGCGTTGGGCGCCAGGCTTAGAGGCATTCGTCATCGACGGGACCAAAGACGAAAGAGTCAAAGCCATCGGCAAGATCAAGAACAACAAGAAATCATTCTTCATCACCTCATATGAT
This sequence comes from uncultured Caryophanales bacterium, assembly GCA_946410525.1. Classification (GTDB taxonomy): domain Bacteria; phylum Bacillota_I; class Bacilli_A; order RFN20; family CAG-826; genus UBA4951. Next base: position 5,771 of record CAMKAQ010000046.1, read on the forward strand.
TCGATGAGGAACGATGAGGCTCTCTACAAGAACAAACAGTTCGAGGTTTTAATCACAGACGAGGCTCAATACATCAAGAATGGTGCAGCCCTAAAATCACAAGCCGTCCGCACTTTGAATTCCTCTTGCAGGTTCGCCTTAACTGGCACGCCTATTGAGAATTCTATGGCGGATTTGTGGGCGATATTTGACTTTTTGATGCCAGGATACCTCGATTCTTTCAATATCTTCAAGACAAGATACATTCTTGCTGGAGACCAAGTAAAAGCCAGAGGTTCATTATCAAGAAAGATCACTCCGTTCCTCCTCAGAAGAACTAAAGCGGAAGTCCTTAAAGACCTTCCAAAGAAGACAACCGAGATTGTCACCCTCACGATGAACGATGAAGCGAGAAGGTATTACAACGCAGTGCTCATCGACACGAGGAACAAGATCAAACAAAAGAGGGAAGACCCGACCAAGGGAGACAAGTATTCCGAGAAAGGTTTATTCTCTGTTTTGCCTCTTCTCACAAGACTTCGTGAGATCTGCGTTGACCCATCCGCTTTCCTTGATGGTTTCAGCGAGGAATCCGCTAAGATGGCCTACGCTCTCTCATACATCACGATTGCGGTGGAAGCAGGGCATAAAGTCCTTGTCTTCTCTTCCTTTACGAAGGTCCTTGATCACTTAAATATTCTCTTAAGAGAATCCGGCGTGAAATCTTACTACATTTACGGCGCTACAGAAGCCGATGATCGTCTTAGCATGGCAGAGAGTTTCAATACGAAGAATGACGTTAACGTTATGCTCGTTTCTCTTAAGGCTGGCGGCACCGGTCTTAACCTCCATGGAGCGGACATCGTCCTCCATCTTGATCCTTGGTGGAACGTCGCTGCCGAAGAGCAGGCCACAGACCGCGCTTACCGCATCGGACAGAAGAGACCAGTTTCTGTTGTGAAACTGATTTGCCACAATTCGATCGAAGAAAAGGTTATTCAACTTCAAGAAAACAAACGTGAGCTTTATAATCAAGTAATCAAGAGCGGAGACGAAGCAATTTCGAAGCTCAATATCGAAGATATTAAATTCTTGCTTAGCTAGTTCGCGTATACGCGGGTTTATCGCGCAAGACACTCGTGATAGAATTCTTTTAGTCTCGAAATTGAGACTAAACGTTTTTACTTATGGCGAAAAAAGAGCAGTTCATATTCGAAGCTCCGAAGAAAGAAAAGCACAAGTCGAGCAAGAAGACGGCTATTTTAAGTCTTCTCCTCGTCACTT
>CAMKAQ010000047.1 GCA_946410525.1 uncultured Caryophanales bacterium
CACCTGACTCGCAAAGGACACCCATTCTCGTAAGGGCTTGTCCGTCGCCTTCAAGGCAGCTAGACATGTAATACGAGAAAGCGGTCTTTGGATCAGGCTGCGTGAATTCAGAACCGAATTCCAAGAGGGTGGCCAAATCGAATGTGGCGTATGGGTCATTGAGACGGCTTAGCAAAGCTAGGTATTGGATGTAGAGAGCCTCATTGGCTTTCTTGTGGGAGATTTTGCCATCCCTATATCTTTCGCAATATGTTCTAGCGGCTTCTGGGTGGCGTTCCATGTAATCCTCGCCGAAGAAAGCGAGGTTAAGCTCTTTGAGCTTTTCGTGATCGAAAACATAACCGGAAGCATCTCCGACAAGAGCGTCCATTCCGCATTCAGGACAGATGGCGGTGACTCCCCTATCGTCGCTGATCCAGTCTTGGACGTCTCTGGCGTTCATCGTGTGGCGGCAGAAAAGGCAGCTGCACTTGTCGCTATGAAGGATTTCTAGATCATTGGCAGAGGTATGGGTGAATATCTCTTCGAATTCCGGTTTCTTGTTCATGAACAAAGTATAGCATGATTATTTCGAATTGCTTCTTAGAAGCAGAATAGGCGGCACAAAAACAAAGCCATGTGTTCTTTTATTGCGTCAAATCGCTATAATAGGGAAGTTATGAAACAGTCCGTTAATGGAATTAAGAATTTCTGGTGGATACCGGTTGGCGTTCTCCTTATTGTCGGCATCGTCCTAGGCGCTTCTTATGACCTTCCTATCGCTAAACAGCTTTATACAGAGGGCAACCTCTTCGGAAAGGTGGTTCAATATGTTGGTTCGATCCCAGGATATGCGCTTGCCGGATTTGTCGGTCCTCTTCTTTATATCGCATCCCAAGAATCTGACAAAAAATGGATAAGATACCTTGGATTTGCAGGGTTTTTTGTAATTCCTTTAGCTTGTGGATCCGTTCTCGGATATGACGTTTTCTATGACAAGCTCAAGTATCTTGGCCTCCTTGGTGGCGCGGCCATAACGATGTGTTTGGATGCGCTTCTATATTACTTCTTTAAAGGCGCCAATCCAAAAGAGGCTCTCAAAGATGCGTTCATTCTCGCCATCTCTTTTGGCGTCACCTTCATCATGGTCTTCGTCTTGAAACATATAGTCGAAAGACCAAGGTTCATTTATGTTTCCGAGCACCTCGAGGCTTACAAACCGTTGTTCGACTTCTCCTCAAAACTTCAAGATGTCGATAAAGACCTTCTTAACTCTTTCCCAAGCGGACACAGCGCCTTCGCTGGCACGTTCCTTCTTTTCCCAATTCTTTGCAAGCATAACGAAAAGTCGAGCGGTCTAGAGTGGGCCTTCTTCCTCTTAGCCTGCTTATGGCTCCTTAATACCATGCTTGGCAGGCTAACAAGCGGCCACCACTACCTTAGCGATGTCTGCTTCGGTGCTTTCATCGGAGCCGGCGTTTCCTTCTTAGCCAATTTCTTTTCCAAATTCGTCAAACCTGAGAAAAAGGACGAGGCAGAGAATGGATAAGGTTTTAGCCCCCGCAAGAGCTATCTCACACCCAAAAGAAAAGAGAGGCAGGATCTTTGAGGTCGATTTCCTTAGGGGCGTCGCCATCGTTTTAATGGTCCTCCTCCATTTCTGCTACACCTTCGGATACGGACCGAAAGACTTTTATGACACCCCGCTTGGACGGGAGCCTGAATGGTATATCCCAGTCGCTAGATTCTGTCGTTTTGTTTTCTGCTCAATCACCCAACCAAAAGGTTCATCGGTGCTCGATTATTCCGACAAGGCGCTCATGAACTTCAACACGAACCTCCATTGCCTTGAGATTTTCTGGTCAGGTATGTTCATGTTTTTAGCAGGCCTCTCCTGCACCTTGTCAAAGAACAACATCAAAAGAGGCGTTCAGATTTTCGTCGTCGCCAATATGCTTAGCATGGTCTTAGAGCTTCTTAGCGACCTCATCGATGTCTTTGATATGCATATCTGGTGTGGAATCCTCCATGCCTTAAGCCTTGGTATCATCATCTATTCAATATTTGACCACTTCTTCCCAAAATGGTGGCACACATTGATTGCGTTTATCCTTTTGACGATTGCCGTCGGATTCATCATTTCAAACGCTTACGTTCTCAATCCAAATACCGGAGAGAGAAGCATCCCTTCCATCTGGCCTGAGAGGACTCCGTTTAAGACCTTCGGCGAATTCATGGAAAACATGGGGAAACTTCTCACTGGATTTGTTAGGCAAGGCGATGATTATTTCTCACCTGTCCTTGTCACCACTGCTATCTTTGGCGGAGCTTGCGTTGGCAAAACCGTCTACAAAAAGAAAAAGAGCCTTCTCCCATCCTGGTTCAAGGGAAGATGGGGAAAGCCAATCTGTTTCGTTGGAAGACATACCCTCTTCATCTACGTCACCCATCAGATCGTAGCCGCGCTCATCCTCATAATCGTGATGAGCATCGGTGGTGTCCCGTTACCGTTATAAGCCCTTCTTGCAGATTTCTAGAACCTTATCGAAATCAAGCGAGAGGGCTTTTCCTTTTAGGTCCTCTTCTTTGATCCAAAACACTTCTCCTTCTTTAGAAGGGTGGATGTTTCCAGAGAAGTCTTTGCTTCTAAAGAGGATGGCAAGATGCCTCACTTCTTCTTTGGGAACATTCCATTCAAAGTAACCGCATTCCTCAACTGAATGAAGGTCATATCCGGTCTCTTCTTTCATCTCGCGAATGACGCTTTCGGGAATGGATTCCTCATCCTCGACATGACCGCCAGGGAAATTGATGCCTGGCCAATCTTGTTTCTTTCTGTCGATGACCAAAAAGCTGCCATCTTCGCGATAGAGCATGCACATGTTGGTCAGTATGACTTTGGACTTTCTCATCAACGCAATTCTAGGCTTTATGGATGAGGAAAGAAATCATAAAATCTTCATATGAAGATCACTTTCTCAGAAAAAGACCGCAAAGAGTTCAGGAAACTCGTTTCAACCATGGACGACAACGAAGCGGCCGCCATGTTTTATAACATCCTTCTTAATGGCGAAGAGAAAGCGGAAGAATGCGCTCTCCCTTATCCAATAAAAAGGCTCAGCCCAAAAGAATATTCTGAGAACCCCTACTTCATTAACGTCAGACCGAAAGCGAAGAAAGATGGTTCGTTCAGGTTAGACTACCTTAAGAAACCTTCACATGTCGGTTTCGTCTATGACGAGATGGTCGTCAAAGGAAGGTTCTATGAAGAAACCACTCCATTCGGTTATTTCGATAAGCCTTTCGAGTTCCTTGCCCTTCTTGAGAAAGAACGCATCTGGATGAGCGTGACCCCTCATGAGATAAACACCATGAAGGACGCGATTGATAAAGCCAAAGGCAAAGTCATCACCCTTGGTCTTGGTCTAGGTTATTTCGCCTATATGGTTCACCTCAAAGACGAAGTGAGCAAAGTGACCGTCATCGAGAAAGATTCTCGCGTCATTAAGCTCTTCAAAGAGAACATCCTCCCTTTCTTCCCGCATAAAGAGAAGATCGAGATCGTTGAAGGTGATGCGATTGAGTACATGAAGAACGCCTCCCCGTTCGATTACATGTTCGCTGATTTATGGCACTTCGCGATAGATGGGTTGCCTCTCTATCTCAAGCTCAACAAATTTGAGGAGAAGTATCCTTCCTCAAAATTTGATTATTGGATTGAGCCGTCGATGCTCATTCTCATCAGAAAGGCCCTCATCATCCTTGTCGAGGAAGAGCTCCATCACACAAGCGATGACGATTACAAAGACGCGATGACCGTAAGTGATGAAGTCGTGAACGCTCTCCACTTCCTCCTCAAGGAAAAAGAAATCAAATCCATTGATGATTTGCTTGAGATTTTGAAAGAAGAAAACCTAAAATCCCTGGCAAAAACCCTATATCTTTAAGAAAAATCCCTCTAGATTTGCCTAGAGGGTTTCTTTTTGTTCGCTTTCGTTTTTATTCGATTTAACGATGTGAAGGATTGAGAGGACCACGCCTGCTGCCATACAGACAATAGCCATGACAAGGAAGAACGGAGCCCAACGGACATCGATGCTGTTCTCTGGCTCAACCCTAGCGATCTCATAGACGCCTTTGATGGCCATATAGACGATGAGGGTTCCTACCCCTGCGTTGAGTCCAAGCCTCCCCCACTCACCAAAGTCGATTTGGAGAAGAAGGCAGAGCAAAGCGTAAATGGCCAGGAGGATCAAAGGAGGGATCCAAATGAATCCGATATAGTCGCTATAGACACCGTGTGAGTTGAAGAAATAGATTTCTTTGAAGGCGATCGTAAGAACGAGAACCCCAACCCAGATGATCGATTGCCTAAGACCGATCTTTCTTTTAGGCGTTAACCACATAAATCATGTCTCCTATCTTACGAGGGCTGGTTTTGCTTGGGAACTTCTTCGTGGAATCGTTCGAGATGGCGTATAAGGTGCTAGAATCCCCACCATCGAGGTTATAGGCAAGCGTGCAACCTCTCGCAAGAAGCTTTGTCGCGACTTCCTGAAGGGAGAATCCGTCTGTTTTGTCAGGCCTACTTCTTCCTTGGCTAACGAAGAAGATGTAATGGTATGGGCCGATATAGCCAATCGCGGTGCGTTGGTTGCCGCTTTGATGAGGGCTGGCGACGTCCTCATCATCGCTCACGACGATGGCGCCGTTATCGATGAGGATCGGTCCAAAAGTCCACACTTGCCACGCTTTGTTGCGGGTCAGATAATCCGTCGAATATGTCGGAATGGATGAATTCCTACGCGTTCCGGTGAATCCAGGTTCAGTGTAAACGGACATCGTTCCGTCATTCCAAAGAACGAGATCCTCGAAAACGGAATCGACTCCAGTTCTATATTGGGAACGAAGAACCTGCCCGTTCCTAAGAACATACCCAAGACGATGGTCGAGGTTGTTATAAGAGCTATCGCCATTGATGGCCCCCATGACACCAACGTTATATTTCCTTTCGACCTCAGATACTTGGTTGAAAAGGGTGTTCAAGCAATTATCGCCAGGATATCCGTTTGCATCGGTCACCTGATTGGTTCTGAAATCGGTGATTTTCTTTATCTTCACCTCAAGGGTGTAGAAGGTGATTGCATTGCCATGGCTATCCAAACACTCACCATCTGGATCGTAAGTGCTCGTGTTATACCTTGTATAAGTAAGCGTGGTTTCCGAATATGGGCTTGGATCGGCGTTAGGCACTCTGTCAGGGAGTTCACTGGTGCTGCTGTTTGCCTTCTCACTTGCTTTGGAAGAGGAGCTTGGCTTTGAGGAAGCGCTCGGTTTCGAAGAGGACGGAGGAGTTGAATCCTCAAAATCGCTGAAAGGATCGTCGTTGACCTTGTGCTCAGCGACGCCATTGATTCCAAAGAAATTATGCAAAAGGTTGCCAGTCGCAAGGCCGGCAATCGCCACCGCGTATGCGATGCCAACGATAATGAGGGCCTTCTTTTTCATATCTGCTTACCTTTTTCTTTCTTGTTCGACTTCTTAGCAAAGATAAATATCTTGCTAATGAAGAAATTGACTATGAAGATTATAGCCTCTACGAAGAGTTTGAGTAGTGTCAAACCGAAGTGTTGAGGGAAAACATAGTCAAAGAGATATAGAAGTCCTAAGCCAAGGCACATATTTATCAAGAATATGAAGGCGTAACGGCCTAATTTACGGCCAAAACCCTCTTTCCCTGGAAATACTATGTAATTGTTCATGAGGAAGTTATACGGGCCGCTTACGAGCCTGGCGCCAATATATGGGATAAGGATCTTCCACGGGAGCTCAGCTGGACCAAGATGCGCAATAAGAGCGAACAAGCCAAAATCGATCAAGAAACTTGTTATGGCTACCAACACATATAGAAGAGGAACCTTATAGACCCTAAGGCTATCTTTGATTGGGTGGAAATGCGAATTGGCGTTTCCGTCATATATGGTCGTGATGGTGATTTGGGAGAGGCCTGCCGCTTTGACGGCATCGCTAAGGAAATTGAATTCGTATTCGTAACGGTCCCCCGTTGTCGAGATGGCAAGATCAAAGAGGTTGGATGGGATTCCGCGCAGACCAGTCTGAGTGTCGTTCACTTTAACCCCTGTCGATAATTTGAAATATCTGCTTGAGAACCTGTTTCCAAAACGGTTTCTCTTTGGGCAATCTGGGCCATTGAAGTCACGGACACCAAGGACGAGCATATTCTCTTTCTCGGATAGTTCATCCCTGACTCTCAATATATCTTCCAAAGAGTGCTGACCATCACCGTCCGCGGTGACGATGCCTCCCACTTCAGGAAGCTTTTCTTTCACATATTTGAAACCCGTCTTTAAAGCGTGCCCCTTGCCATGGTTCTCAGGGTAAGAGAGGACAATGAAGTTATCCAACTTCGCAATGTCATCGAAGATAGGTTTGAATTTCTCACCAGAGCCATCGTCCACCACAACGATCTTCTCAAATGAAGAAGGATCGATCGTGCTTAAAAACGGCAAAGCTTTGTCACATGGTTGGTAGATAGGGATGACTAGTGCTGTTTTCATATACACCTTATAAAGTGAAAACGACGCTTTTTTATTGAGAAATCGGACGCAAATATTTTACCCTAACAACCACCCTTTTCCCACATAAAAAACAGCCATCATTTTTCCTTCAATCGAAGCAGGATTTGCTGAAGATTTTGCAGAAAACGCAAACAAAAAAGGACCGAGGTTAATCGGTCCTAGTTTTTGTGAAGCTCTTAGGCTGCTGGAGTCTCTTCTTCTTTTGGTTCTTCTTTGGTCTTGAGGCCTTTGATGAACGGGATGAAGAGGAGGACGCCCCAAGCGATGAGGCCAGCGCCGATGACGCCTTCGCCAATCCAGAGGGCGGTCTGCCAAACTGGTGGGAAGTAACCGGTGATCTCACGTGTCATGATGTTGGAATTGGCGAC
>CAMKAQ010000048.1 GCA_946410525.1 uncultured Caryophanales bacterium
AGAACCCTTTTCAAGGGTTACGAAGCCATCTATGGCGAATTCGAAGACGATGACACCAAGCTTCTCCCTCTTATCGAAGACAATGGAATCTATAACCGCGTCGAAACCAAGAATGAGCAGAAGTTCACCAAAGCTCCTGCCAGATACACCGAAGCCCGTGTTGTTAAGATGATGGAAGAAAAAGGCATCGGCCGTCCATCAACCTACGCTAGCACCATCAAATTACTCATCGCCCATGGATATGTCACCTCCAAAGGAGGTGTTCTTACCCCAACCGAAACCGGTACCCGTACCACTTTGGTCATGGAAGATTGCTTCCCAGCCATCGTTTCCTTTGACTACACCGCCAAGATGGAAAGCCAACTCGATGAAATCGAGGAAGGAAAACTCAAGAAGCTTGATGCCATGAATGGTTTCTATGGCCCATTCATCAAAGACCTTGAAGTCGCGACCGAGAGAATCGGAAAACGTGACCCTGCCTTAGAAAACCCAGTCGGAGTTTGCCCAGATTGCGGATCTCCTCTTGTTACCAAGAAGAGCCGCTATGGAACCTTCGTCGCCTGCTCGAATTACCCAACCTGCCATTACGTTCAGAAAGAACCAAGCAACACCAAGTTAACTGGTGAGCTTTGCCCAGAATGCGGTAAGCCTCTCGTCATCAGAAAAGATAAGAAGAGTGGAAAAGAATTCATTGCCTGCTCTGGTTTCCCAAAATGCCATTACATCAAGAACATCGATGGAACCGAGGCTCCGAAGAAAGAAACCTTCACTCCTGATCAATATGTCAAACCATGTCCGAAGTGCAAAACCGGACACCTCGTCCTTAAGCATGGCAAGAAGGTTGATTTCCTTGGATGCACCAACTTCCCGAAGTGCCGTCACCATGAATGGTTGACCGAGAAGAAGAAATGAAAGAAGTAACTATTGTGGGGGCAGGTCTTGCGGGCAGCGAGGCCGCCTTCTTCTTATTAAAGAAGGGATATAAAGTTCACCTCTATGAGAGGCGCCCTTTAGTCGACGACGGAGCCCATACGACAGACGCTTTCGGCGAGCTCGTTTGCTCCAATTCCCTTAAGAGCGACCGCCTTGATAACGCATGTGGTCTTCTTAAAGAAGAGATGCGCAAAATGGACTCGATCACCATGGAAGCCGCGGAGATCGCAAGGGTTCCTGGTGGCAATGCTTTAGCCGTCGATCGTGACATATTTGCCTCAAAAATCACTGCAAAACTGACCTCTTTTCCAAATTTGGTCCTTCATAGAGAGGAAATCACCGAGCTTCCTAAAGGACCAACTATCATCGCTACAGGACCTCTTACAAGCGAGTCCCTCATGAACGTTTTGGGCGAAGTGATAGGGGAGAAGAACCTTTCGTTCTTTGATGCTTCCGCACCAATCATCAAAAAGGATTCGATTGACTTCACCAAAGCCTATTTCAAATCGAGATTTGAGCAGGATGATGGAGCCTATATCAACTGTGGTTTCTCAAAAGAGGAATACACCAACTTTGTTAATGAACTTGTGAACGCCAAGAAAGCCTTGGTTCACGAATTCGATACCCGTTATTTCGAAGGCTGCTTGCCAATCGAAGTCATCGCCAGCCGTGGTTTCAAAACCCTTAGGCACGGACCTCTTAAACCTTTTGGTTTATGGACCGAAGAACATCCTAGGGCGTACGCGATTGCTCAGCTTAGGCAAGACACCAAGCTTGGTGATTATTACAACCTCGTTGGTTTCCAAACCAACCTCACATACCCAGAGCAGAAGAGAGTCTTCCAGATGATCCCTGGCTTAGAGCATGCGGAGTTCCTCCGTTATGGCCTTATGCACAGGAACTCATACATCAACGCCCCAAAAGCCTTGAACGAAGACCTTTCTTTAAAGAATTCTCCGAACGTCTATATCGCCGGTCAGCTTTCTGGCGTCGAAGGATATGTCGAAAGCGCAGCGACCGGAATAATCGCCGCTATCAATCTTTGGAGAAAGGAAGAAGGCAAAGCCTTCAACCAAGCTCCAAGATGTTCTGTCATCGGATCTTTGCTTGATTACATCCTTCATGCTGCAAGCAACAAATTCGAACCAATGAACGCCAACTGGGCAATTGTTCCAGACAGCGCGAAAGAAAAACGCGAACAGGCTATTTCAAAGGCCCTCCAAGAGATAGAATCTTATTGGAGAGACGCCAATGAATAAGGTTGAGAAAGAATACTTAGATTTTCTTAAAGCCAAACTCTATAGCGAACACACCCTCGATTCTTACCAAAGAGACATCGATTCCTTTTTCGTTTACCTCAACAAAGAAGGCCTTCTTTTCGATGCCGTTACTAAAGTAAACATCCGAAACTTCTTAAGCGAAGAACTCGGTAGGGGAGTCTCAGCGAGATCCTGCCAAAGAAGGATAACCGCCCTCCGTCGTTTCTATGATTATCTAGCCCACCAGCAATATGTTGTCGTTAACCCTTTCCTTCAGGTCACCGCACCAAAGAAAGGTGTGCGTTACCCTGACACTTTAACAGTTGAGCAAGTCAATGAGCTTCTGAAAGAAAACGCCAAAAGAACCGATGATTTCATGCTCCGTGACCAGGCCATTCTTGAACTCATGTATGCCTCCGGTGTCCGTGCCAGCGAACTCATCAACATCAAGATGAGGGAGATCGATTATCGTTCGAGGACCATCAAGGTATATGGCAAAGGCAAGAAAGAGAGGATCGTTCCTTTCGGAAGAACCGCTGAGATGGCCATGAGAAAATATGCCGAGAAATCTAGGCCTGTCCTTGCCTCACTAAGAAACAGCAACAAGTCTCAAGAATCCTTCTTCCTTTCAGGAAAAGGGGAGAACCTCACGGTCAGAGGTTTGGAATACATCCTCAAGCAGGTTGAGATCAAAACAGGGTGCCGTTATGGCCTCCACCCACACGAGATGAGGCATAGCTTTGCTACCCATCTTTTGGACAATGGAGCGGACCTCCGACTCATCCAAGAACTCCTTGGTCATGAGTCCCTTGATACGACTCAGATTTACACCCACGTTTCGAAGAAAGCGATGCTGAAGGAGTACGCCGAACACTTCCCTCGTCAGAGGAAAAAAACGAAATAACCCCTGCAAAAATGGGGTTTTTTACTTTTCGGTTGATATGACTTTTACTTCTTCCTTGTAAGGAAGGAGGCTTTTTTGTATACTTTACTTCGGCTTTTCTTTGAAAAGGAAAGCTAATACACACCTCATGGATTGAGCACCGTGTTCCCAAAGACGGGCAAAGAAGCTTAAAAAGCGTCTTGGGTGGTCAGCTCCTAGAAGTGAGGGAGGCATAAACAAATGGAGGTCACAAAATGAGTGACGAAATGAAAAAGGTTGAGGCCGTTGAGGCCGAAGCTGCTGAGGAAGAAGCTGCCCCAGCTGCCGAACCAACCATGGCTGAGATTGTCAGAGACCCAAGCGCTCCAATCATCACCGTGAAGAAATTGCTTGAAGCCGGTGTCCACTTCGGACATCAAACCCGCCGTTGGAACCCAAAAATGGGCAGATTCATCTACGGCGCCAGAAACGGTATTTACATCATCGATCTCACCAAAACCGTTGAGCAGGTCAATATCGCTTACAAGAAGTTAAAAGAGATTGTCGAAAAAGGCGGAAAGGTCCTCTTCGTCGGCACCAAAGACAGCGCCAAAGAAGTCGTTGTCAATGCTGCTCTCGTCAGCGGTTCCTTCTACATCTCCAACCGTTGGTTAGGCGGAACCCTCACCAACTTCCGTACCATCCTTGGCCGTACCAAGAGACTTAAGGATCTCGAGGCCATGCAGGAAGACGGATCCTTCGACAAGCTTCCAAAGAAAGAAGTCGCCATCCTTCGCAAAGAGTTAGAGAAACTTTCACGTAACCTCGAAGGTGTCAAAGAAATGCGCCGTGCCCCACAGGCCATCGTCATCGACGATCCAACCCTTGAGCACAACGCCATCGCCGAAGCCCGCAAGCTCGGCATCCCAACCTTCGCTATCGTCGACACCAATGACGATCCAGAGATGGTTGATTTCCCAATCCCATCCAACAACGATGGATCCAACGCCCTTAAGCTTTTGATCGGCACCCTTGCTGATGCCATCGTCGAAGCCAAAGGCGGCATCACCGAATACGCTTACACCAAAGACGAAGGCGAAGAGGCTACCATGAAGGATGCCATCCGCAGCGCCGACGCCGCCAACGAAGCCCGCAAGGCCGCCATCCGTGCCCAGCGTGCCGAACGTGAAGAGCGTTACAAGAAGATGCAGGCCGAAAGAGCTGCCCGTTTCGCCGCTAGACGTGGTGAGAAAGCCGCTGCAGCCGAGGCCCCAAAAGCTGAAGAGAAGCCAGCTGAAGAAGCTGCTGCTCCAGCTGAAGCCAAAGAAGAAGCTAAAGCCTAAGCAAAACATAAAGGAGTTAACACAATGGCCGAACAAAGCAAAATTGAAGCTATCAAGTCCCTCAAGGAGCGCACTGGCGCTGGCATGATGGACTGCAAGAAAGCTCTCGAAGAAAACGATTACGACATCGAAAAAGCGATCGACGTCCTCCGCGAGAAGGGCATCGTCAAAGCCGCCAAGCGTGCTAACAGAACCGCTGCTGAAGGCTTGGCCGTCATCAAAACCTGCGATGGTTGTGGCAAAGCTGCCATCATCGAGGTCAACTGCGAAACCGACTTCGTCAGCGCTACCGATAAGTTCCACGCCTTCGGTGAAGGCGCCGCTGAATTCGTTCTTAAGAACGAGCCAGCTTCCATCGAAGAAGCTCAGGCCGGCGTTAAGGATCTCCAAGACGCTACCGCCCTTGCCACCGGTGAGAAGCTCGTCTTCCGTCGCTATAAGATCCTCAAGAAGGCTGAAGGCCAGGGATTTGGCACCTACATCCACATGGGTGGAAAGATCGGTGTCGTCGTCATCCTTGAAAAGGAAGATGCCGAATTAGCCAACCAGTTGGCCATGCACATCGCTGCCAACAACCCTCTCTACCTCGCCCTCGAAGACGTTCCAGCCGCCGAGAGAGAAAGAGAGCAGAAGATCGCCGAGACCGAAGTCGCCAATGACGAGAAACTCGCCAACAAGCCAGAACAGGTCAAAGCTCAGATCGCCCAGCGCAAAGTCGACAAGGTTCTCTCCCAGAGCTGCCTTACCTTCCAGAAGTGGTTACTCGACGAATCCAAGACCGTCGGTCAGCTTCTTGGTGAGAAGGGCAACAAGGTTGTCACCTTCGTCCGCTTCCAGGTTGGCGATGGCGTCGAAGCCGCTGCTTAATCTATTAGCCGATTAAAAATCAAGTCCTCACATTGTGGGGACTTTTTTCATATAAAAAAGTTGTCGCTCGTATCCGCTCTTCTTTGTATAATAAAACCAATATGAAACCTATTTATAAAAGAGTAATCATCAAACTCTCCGGCGAGGCTTTGGCTGACCAGGAGAATCATTCTATTTACGACAGCGCAAAACTCCAAAGAATTGCCAACACGATCAAAGAGGTCGCTGATACAGGCGTTCAGATTGGTATCGTCGTCGGCGCTGGAAACATCTGGCGTGGCAAACTTGCCGATACCGTCGGCATCGACCATTCGACCGCTGACTACATGGGCATGCTTGGCACCATCATGAATGGCTTAGCCATTCAAAGCGCCTGTGAGGAGAAAGGCCTCGACACGAGAGTCGCTAGCGCCATCAACGTCCCACAGGTCTGCGAGCCATACATCCGTAGAAAAGCCATTCACCATCTCAATAAGAACTGCGTCGTCATCTTCGCTGGCGGAACTGGAAACCCATTCTTCACCACCGACAGCAACGCCGCCCTCAAAGCTCTTGATTGCGATGCTGATGCCATCCTTATGGGCAAGAACAACGTGGAAGGTGTCTATGATTCTGACCCACGCACCAATCCAAATGCCAAGCTTCTTAAGAAGCTCACCTTCCAGGAGACCATCGAGAAACAGCTTCAGGTCATGGATCTCACAGCGGTGGCCCAGTTAGAAAAAACAAAAATCAAAATCCATGTATTCAACATGGAAGACCCAGAGAACATCATGAAGGTTCTTATGGGAGAAGACGTCGGAAGTGTCATATCGGAGGAATAACATATGGATCCAATCGTCAACGAATGCAAAGAACAGATGGAGAAATCCGTCAGAAGTCTTAACGACAACTTCGGAAAATTAAGAAGCGCTCAGGCTAACCCATCCATCTTGAATGGTATTAAAGCGGATTACTATGGTGACAAGATCGCCATCAGCGATATCTGCTCAATCACCAAACCAGAGCCAAGACAGCTTGTCGTCAAACCTTACTCCCACGAGGATCTTAAGGCTGTTGCGACCGCTATTACTGCCGCCAACATCGGCATCAACCCACAGGTTGAAGCGGACCTCGTTCGTCTTATCTTCCCAGCCATGACTGAAGAGAACCGTAAGGCCACAGTCAAACAGGCTAAAGGTTTTGCCGAAGACGCCAAGGTTGCTATCAGAAACATCAGACGTGATTATCTCGCCATGCTTAAGGAAGATGATTCCATGTCCGATGACTATCGCGATAGAGTGGAGAAAGATCTCGAGAAAGTCGTCACCGATATTATGAAAGCCATCGATGATGCCTACGCCGCCAAAGAAAAAGAGATCATGACGATCTAACCCCAAAAACAAAGAAAATCCCCTGAATTTGCAGGGGATTTTTTGTTGTCTAGGCTATTATTCGATGTAGATGTAAGGACTGGTTTTAGTCTCTTTTAGAAGTTGGATATAGCAATCGCTGATGCCTTCAGCCCAGCCATCCTCTTTGACGACTTTTTCCCAATCGGTTTTGTTGCCGTTGAAGTTGATGTAATTCATCTGACAACCTTTGAAGACGGCTTTTCCAATTTTGGCTAAGGAACCTGATAAGGTGATTTGAGTCAATGAAGAGCAATCTTCGAAA
>CAMKAQ010000049.1 GCA_946410525.1 uncultured Caryophanales bacterium
AAAGAAGACCATCAAGGATATCCGCATCTTCCACGAGAAGTCGGTTTTGACGCCTGCTTCCGCTTTTAAGGCTGCTTTGATCGGTGAGACTTTCCTTCCTTGCACAAGGATCGGGAAGTTCATCGTCTTCCACTTAACAAATGACAAAGTCGTTATCTCCCATCTTAGGATGGAAGGAAAATACTTTGAGGGTGAGGCGGGTCAAAAACCTGAGAAACATGACACCCTCATCTATGACTTCACGGATGGAACTTCCCTTCGTTTCAACGACGTCAGGAAGTTTGGCATCGTTGAGCTTAAGAGTGAGTCCGACTACAAGACCACCCTGCCTATCTCGAAGCTAGGAAAAGAACCTTGGGACCTTGAAGCGAAAGATCTTCATGAGTCTTTTAGGAGAATCTCCGGCCCGGTGAAGAACGCTTTACTCGATCAGACGATTATCTTGGGACTTGGCAACATCTACGCGGATGAGGTGCTTTTTGCCAGCAAAATCAACCCAAAATCCCCTGCAAAAACCCTCTCAATTGAGGAATGTGCCCGAATTCTTGAGGAATCTAGAAGGATTCTTTCAGAGGCTATTAAGCAAGGTGGAAGCACGATAAGAAGCTATCACCCGAAAGAGGGTATGAGCGGAAACATGCAAAACGAATTACACGCCTATGGCCACGAAGGAATGAAGTGCGACCGCTGCGGGATGATCATGAGAAAGATAACTCTAGGAGGCAGAGGGACGACCTATTGCCCGAAGTGTCAGCCTCTTAAGGGCAAGCCTTTCATCGTTGGAGTGACTGGCCCTATCGGTTCAGGGAAGTCTTCTGTTTCTGCTTATCTCAAAGACAAAGGTTTCAAAGTCTTGTCCGCGGATGATATCGTCCACTCCTTGTATAAGGAAGACGAAGTGAAAGACTATCTCCGTAAGAAGTTCGGAGAGAAGATCTTCAAAGATGGCGAGATCGATAAGAAGGCTCTTCTTTCTTTGCTCGCTTCTCCTAAATCAAAGAAAGCCTTAGAAGAATATATCCATTCGAAAGTGTACGAAAGGATGTATTCGGAAATCGATTCAGGCAAATACAAGAAAGTCGTCGTTGATGTCCCTCTCCTTATTGGAGGGCCTTTGGAGAAAGACTCTGACCTCATCGTTTTGATCACCGCTTCAAAAGAAGTCAGAGAACAAAGACTCATCAAGAGAAACGTCGACCCAAAGAAATACTTAGACCTCAATGATTCTTTCCCTCTCAGGAAAGCAAAAAAAGCCGCCTCAATCACTCTTGACGGAAGCGGCTCTTTGAAAGACTTGTACAAACAATTAGATCACTTGGATCTTTTCTGAGTGAAGGTTTCTAACCCAGCTTCAAGAATAACGACTCTGTCGATATTCTTTTCGATGAGCTTGCTGACCCTTGAGCCTTCGATGTAACTCTTATGAAGGCTATAGAGCTGTTTGATCTCATCTAGGGTGTATTGGCTGGTGAAATAGGTTCTTAAACCTGCCCTGCTTCTTTCGGCCAAAAGAGGGAGGACGATTTGGTCACGGATGTATTCGGATTTGAATTCGTTTCCAAAGTCATCGATGACCATGGTTCCGCATCCTTGTAACGAGGCCATGATCTTATCGAATTCCTGACGGTTCTTGATGGCGAGGGCTTTGAGTTCGTCAAAACGCTTCGCTCCATTGATGAAGCAGACGCTTTCACCATCGGCGGCTAAACCATTAAGGACAGCGGCCAAATAATATGATTTGCCGCATCCTGAATCCCCTTTGACGAAAACCCATGGTTTTGTAGAGGTTTTTGTGAAGGTCTTTGCTAAAGCAGTTCTGAGTTTCTTATATCTTTCGCCTTTGATGGATTTGCCATTCAGGTCTTTCCAACTCTCTGGGAAGTCCTTATAGATGTAGTTCTTCTCAAGGGCTTCTTTCCTCTTTGTCTCTTCACTTGGCCCAAGGGTGTAGGAAAGCTTGCCAGAGTCATCGATGCAAAGTTTCATCGTGAGGCCTGGGTAAGGGGCTTCAATCTCTTTCTTTGGGTCTTCTTCCGCGTCTCTTTGATCGAGATATGCCGCAAGAAGAGGTAGATATTTGTCGATCTCGGAATCATCGATATCGAGAGCGTGAAGCTCGTTCATAAGACGGCGGTCGTTAAGGATCTCGTCGTGGAGGCTGTTCTCTTTGTTAGAGGCGCCTTTTATTTCTTTGGTATCTTTCACAAACGTTTCCATATCTTTACTTCCTGCCTCTATTCTTCATGAGCGCTTCAAATTCTTCTTCGTCGATCTCTTCTTCCTCGACTTCATCCACCACTTCGGATGGTTTCTCTTCTTTGACTGGTTTCTCGACCGGTTTTGGTTCTATCTTCTTGCCGTTACGCTTAGCATGACCACCTAAGAAGTTAAGGGCATCAAGAGCGTTCGTGATGCCTGCTCTGACGAGGGAAGCACCTAACTTTGTTACGTAAGCGCCAGAGAGCGCGTTCTCTTGCACGCCTAAGACGTAGAAGATGAGGGCGTTAGCGACATTCTCAGGGACACCCATCTCAACGACGAGGGTGTTGATGAGTTTGACATCGCTTGGGGCTGGCTTATTGCCACGTTGGAGTTTGGTGAGGAACTGGAGGGTGGACATGCTGTCCATCATTCGGATGACCTTTGCCGTTGGGGCATCACCATGGATCTCACTGTTAGTGGATTTGATGTGTTCCTTATGGAGATAGTCGTATTTGGCGTTTTGGATGGCGAGCTCACTAAGGTGATCGAAGTCGATTCTCTTGCCGATGACGTTTCTTGGGCGATATGAATCGGAGACGAATGAGGCCATCGCGCTTTCTTCGTAAGAATATAAAGCGGCGATTCTGGCGATTCGCATCGATTCCTCTTTGGTGATGTAGGCTGGCTTGATGGTTGGGTTGAGCTCAATGAGAGCGGACATGAAGGCATTGTTATCGAAGCCAAGCTGAAGGCTTCCGAATTTCCTTTCGCCGGTCTTCGGGCCACTTTGGATGATGGAGGCGTTGCCAACATTGAGATGGAAGACGTCGACGAAACGCTCGCTGACGTTCTCAAAGCCTTCTTCGATTGTGCTTGTTTCATACTTCTTGGCGATCGCTTTGCAACCATCTTCGCTAAGGAAGCTTCTGAGCGTGCCATATAAAAGCTCATTGCTGAAGAACTGGGCTGGGGTTCTTGGAGCCATGACGGAATAGAGATATAAGTGCTTTTTGCCAAGGATTTTGTGGTAGGTTGCCACTAAACCGACGGCTTCAAGATATGAGAGGGCGTTCTCGAGTTCACCGCTTGATAGGCGGTACTTGCTAAGGAACTCGGAGAGTGGTTTTTGCTCCCCTCCTTTTTCGGCGATGAAAGCAAAATAGACACTCACGTTCTTGATGCCGATTATCGGGGCATAAAGATCGAGAGCGTACTCATAATCGTTGCTTGAGATAAGACTCGTTTTTCGTATCTCAAAGATATCACTTGGGGATAATGTCGCTTTCATGGTGCCTAATCTTAGCATTTTCTTTGTTGTCGAAAAAGGGCTTTTACTCGATTATTCCTTACTTTTTGGGACTTATCCACATAGGGTAGAATCCCTTAAATCCACACACTGACGGAAGAATGTCATCTTTGTCACAAAAGGAAATTGAGTTATCCACATTTTTATCCTCATTTTTTCGGTAGATTGTCCCCTACCTTTTATATAGATAAAAAATCTTCAAATTTGGGCTCTAAAAAATCCTAACTATCCAGAAATATATGTAATATAATCGTTGTGATTTGGAGTTTTGATAATGATCAAAAAAATCGGAATACTTACATCTGGTGGCGACGCTCCAGGCATGAACGCCGCAATCAGAGCTGTTGTTAGAGCAGGTTTATCCCAAGGACTCGAGGTCTATGGAATCTTTGACGGATACCGTGGTCTAGTAGATGGCGACATCGTCAGAATGGACCGTTCCTCTGTCTCTGACATCGTTAATAGAGGCGGTACGATTCTTAGAACCGCCCGTTTACCAGAATTCAAAGAGGAGAGCGTCCGTCAGAAAGCGGTCGACATCCTTAAGTCCAAAGGCATCGAAGCCCTCGTCGTCATTGGCGGTGACGGTTCCTTCATCGGTGCGAAGAAGCTCACCGAGATGGGCATCAACTGCATCGGCCTCCCAGGCACGATCGACAACGACATCGCTTGCAGCGATTACACGATCGGATTCGACACAGCGATGAACACCGATATCGAGTGCATCGATAAGATCCGTGACACCACCGAATCCCACGAGCGCTGCTCCATCATCGAAGTCATGGGCAACCACTGTGGCGACCTTGCTTTATTCTGTGGTCTTGCCGAAGGTGCTGAGATGATCCTCACCCCTGACCACCCAATCCCAGAAGAGGAAGTCTTCGCGACATTAAGAAAGATGAGAGAGGAAGATCCACACAAACGTGCGATCATCATCGTCTCTGAGAAACTCTATCCAGATATCCACGCGTTTGGTAAGCGCATCCAAGAACAGACCGGATTCGATACCCGCGTCAACGTCCTTGGCCATGTCCAAAGAGGCGGCGCGCCTAGCGCATTCGATAGAGTCTTAGCCGCCCGCATGGGAAGCTACGCTGTTGATTGCTTACTCGAAGGCAAAGGCGGACGCTGCGTCGGACTCGTCAGCAACAAAATCGTCGACTATGACATCATCGAGGCTCTTGCCCTTCCACGTGACAAGCACATCTCGATGCTCCGTATCGTCGATCTCTTGAAATAAAAGACAAAGGGGATGCCAGTCATCTCCTTTTTTCTTGACAATGGCCCTCTCGGTTCTAGAATGTGTTTAGCGATGACGGAGACACGCTCAAATGCCTATAGGCATATGGAGTACCACTCCTGAGCCCCTGACGATGAGCCAGGCGTTGCCTATTCGCGTTAAGAGTAGGAAAGTGCACTCGTGAGAGTGAAGCAAGGTGGTACCGCGCGGAAGCGTCCTTAAAGAGAAGAGGGCGTTTTTATTTTTTTCGCCCAGAAAGGTCACTTATGAAGATTATCTACGAAGGAAAAGAGCTCGAGATCAAAGACGAGGCCAATGGCTTTGATTTGGCCAAGGAATTCGATGCCGAGAACAAAAACGAAGATGTCGGCTATCTCGTCGAAGAGAAAATCTACGACATGAGGATGACTTTGCCAGCCGGCAAGGAAATCAAATTCATCAAGAAAGGTTCCAAAGAGGCCTTCGAGATGCTTAACCACAGCACCTCCCACCTTATGGCCCAGGCTTTGACCCATTTATATCCAGGCTGCAAATTCGGATATGGCCCTGCTATCGATGAAGGCTATTACTATGACGTCGATTTCGGCGATGCCAAGATCACCGAAGAGGATTTTGCCAAGATCGAGGCCGAGATGAAGAAATGCGCCAAAGAGAACAACCCATATATCCGCAAGGATATCACCGCCGATGAAGCAAGGGTCGCTTTCAAAGGAAACGAATACAAACAAGAATTAATCAACGAGCACGAAGATGAGATGCTCACCACCTATCAAAACGGTGACTTCCTTGATTTCTGCAAGGGCCCACACATCCCATCCACCGGCATGATCAAGCACTTCAAGCTTCTTAGCGTCGCCGGCGCGTATTGGAGAGGCGACAGCAACAACAAACAGCTCACCCGTATCTACGGCACCTCCTGGTGGAGCGAGGAAGACCTCAAAGAACACCTCGAAATATTAGAGAAGAGAAAGGCCAACGACCACCGCAAACTCGGCCGTGAGCTTGGCTTATTCATGATCACCGATTACGGTCCGGGTTTCCCGTTCTTCCTTCCAAACGGAATGATCCTCAAGAACGCCCTCATGGATTACTGGAAGAAGCTCCATATCAAATATGGATATAAGTTCATCGAAACCCCAACCATGCTTTCAAGAGAGCTTTGGGAAAAGAGCGGACACTGGGCTCACTACAAAGAGAACATGTACACCACCAAGATCGACGAGAAGGATTTCGCCATCAAACCGATGAACTGCCCTGGCGCGATGCTTGTCTATAATAGCGAGATCCACTCCTACAAAGATCTTCCTCTCCGCTTAGCGGAGACTGGCCACGTCCACCGTCACGAGGCTAGCGGCGCTCTCAATGGCTTATTCAGAGTCCGCGCCTTCACCCAGGACGATAGCCACATCTTCGTCAGACAAGACCAGATCGAGAGCGAAGTCAAAAACATCATGAAGCTCTTCGATGAGGTTTATAGCGTCTTCGGACTTTCCTACAAGATCGTTCTTTCCACGATGCCAGATGACCATATCGGCACCGAGGAATTCTGGAAGAAGTCAGAAGAGGCGTTAGCCGCTGCTTGCGAGTCTAGCGGACACGAATATTCCATCAATCCAAAAGATGGCGCGTTCTATGGTCCAAAGCTCGACTTCAAACTCAAGGACTGCATGGGCAGAACCTGGCAGTGCGGCACCATCCAGCTTGACGTCAACCTCCCACAGAGATTCAACTGCTACTATGTAGACCAAAACGGCGAGAAGGTCATGCCTGTCATGCTCCACCGCGTCGTCTTCGGTTCCATCGAGAGATTCATCGGCATCATCACCGAGAACTTCGGCGGTGCTTTCCCAACCTTCCTTGCCCCAGTTCAGGTTAGCATCCTCCCAGTCAATGGCGAGGTCCATGGTGAATACGCGAAGAAACTTTGCGACATCATGTCTGCTGAAGGCATCAGATGTGAGATCAGCGGCGACAACGAGAAGCTTGGCTACCGCATGAGACAATCGATCGTCAAAAAGATCCCATTCACCCTTGTCCTTGGCGACAAAGAGATGGCCAACAACGAAGTCACC
>CAMKAQ010000050.1 GCA_946410525.1 uncultured Caryophanales bacterium
GTCACGATGTTCACCTCGCTTGATACCGTGAAAGTCCTCCTCGATGTCTTAGAGGAGACCACCATCACCATCTCCACAATCGATGCCTAAGGGAACAACCATGAAGAGAAGCATATTTGAAATTGAAAAGAACATCCCTCTCACGAAAGATGTTTTTGAGATGGTCTTAAGCGGAGACACCTCAGGTATCACCAACGCAGGCCAATTCGTCAACATCCTTCTTGATGGCTATTACCTTAGAAGGCCGATCTCCGTCTGCGATTATGACGAAGGCACCCTTACCCTCATCTATAAAGTCGTTGGCAAAGGCACCAAGGCCATGAGCGAGATGCCTGTTGGCACCAACCTCGATCTCCTTGTCGGCTTAGGAAATGGCTACGACCTTTCTAAAGCGGGTGACCACCCTCTCCTTATCGGAGGAGGCGTTGGAGTCCCACCGCTCTATAACCTTGCGAAGAAGCTCGTTAAGGAAGGCAAGAAAGTCTCGGTCATCCTTGGCTTCAACAAAAAAGAAGAGGTTTTTGCAGAGGATATTTTCAAAAACCTTGGCTGTGATGTCACCGTTACCACAGTCGACGGCTCTTATGGCGTGAAGGGTTTCGTTACCAATGCCCTCCCAGAGAGCTATTCATATTTCTACACCTGCGGCCCAGAGCCAATGCTCAAAGCCGTCTATACCGCTTCAACCTCAGAAGGAGAGTTCTCTTTCGAGAGGAGAATGGGATGCGGATTCGGAGCCTGCATGGGATGCAGCTGCAAGACCATCACCGGATTCAAACGCATCTGCAAAGAAGGCCCAGTCCTTAAGAAGGAGGAAATCTTATGGGAGAAATAGACACCAAGATCAACCTTTTGGGAATCGAGATCGATAACCCAATCATCCCAGCCTCCGGAACCTTCGGATATGGCTATGAGTACGCTGAGCTCTATGACATCAACATGCTCGGAACCTTCTCTTTCAAAGGAACCACCGCCGAGCCAAGATTCGGAAACCCAACCCCTCGTATCGCTGAGTGCCCTGCTGGCATGATCAACTGCATCGGACTCCAGAACCCTGGCATCGATAAGGTCATCAGCGAAGAACTCCCAAAGCTTAAGAAAGTCTTCCATAAGCCAGTCATGGCCAACATCTCTGGGTTCTCGATGGAAGAATATGTCTCCAACTGCAAGAAGATCGACAAAGTCGATATGGTCGGATGGATTGAGCTCAATGTCTCTTGTCCAAACGTCCATGGCGGAGGACTTGCCTTCGGCACCGACCCAGACAACGTCAGAAACGTCGTCAAGGCCGTCAAGAAGATCATCCACAAGCCTCTTATCGTCAAACTCTCGCCTAACGTAACCGATATCGTCGCAATCGCCAAAGCCGCTGAAGAAGGCGGAGCGGATGCGATCTCCCTCATCAATTCATTGATGGGACTTAGAATCGACCTCAAGACTGGGGAACCAATCTTAGGAATAAAGACCGGTGGCTTATCTGGCCCATGCGTCCTTCCTGTCGCGCTTAGATGCGTCTATCAGGTCGCGCATGCCGTCAAGATTCCTGTCATCGGTATGGGTGGCGTCTCTAGTGCAGAGGACGTCATCGAGATGATGATGGCTGGCGCCACAGCCGTTGAGATCGGCGCCGCAAACCTCATCAACCCATATGCTTGCAAAGAAATCATTGAGGATTTGCCAAGGATAATGGAGAAATACGGCATCAAATCACTTAAAGACATTATTGGAGGAAGAAAATAAGATGGCAAAAGACGTAATCATCGCTTGCGACTTCGAGAGCAAGGAAAAGACACTCGAATTCCTTGATAAGTTCACTGGCAGAAAGCCATTCGTGAAAATCGGAATGGAACTCTTCTACGCGGAAGGCCCAAGCATCGTGAGAGAGATCAAGAAGAGAGGACACAAGATCTTCCTCGACCTCAAGCTCCACGACATCCCAAACACCGTTAAGAAAGCGATGGCGAGACTCTCTGGCCTCGACGTCGATATGTGTAACCTCCACGCCGCAGGAACTAAAGCCATGATGGAAGCCGCCATCGAAGGCCTCACAAGACCAGATGGAACGAGACCACTTCTTCTTGCGGTCACCCAGCTCACCTCCACCGATCAGGAATCCATGGAAAGAGACATCCTCATCCATGAGCCAATCGACAAGGTCGTCATGCATTACGCCAAGACCGCCAAAGATTCCGGTCTTGATGGCGTCGTCTGCTCGCCTCTTGAAGCCGGCAAGGTCCACGAGGTCTGCGGTGAGAAGTTCCTCACCGTCACCCCTGGCATCAGATTCGCCGATGGAGACAAAGGCGACCAAAAGAGAGTCATGGACCCAGCTGCTGCTAGAGCCATCGGCAGCGACTACATCGTCGTCGGACGCCCAATCACCGCTGCAGCTGACCCAGTTGCCGCTTACGAAAGATGCATCAAAGATTTTTTAGGAGAATAACAATGGAAAACATCGATAAGTTAATTGCCAAAGATTTACTCAGCATCAAAGCTGTCTTCTTCAGCCCAAACAAACCATTCACCTGGGCTAGCGGAATCAAATCCCCTGTCTATTGCGACAACCGTCTCACCCTCACTGCCCCAGCAGTCAGAAACGACGTCGAGAACGCTTTAGCCGAAACCATCAAAAAGAACTATCCAGAAGTCGAAGTCCTTATGGGTACCAGCACTGCTGGTATCGCCCACGCCGCCATCGTTGGCCACCTTATGAATCTCCCGATGGGTTATGTCAGAAGCGGCGCCAAAGACCATGGCAGGCAGAACCAGATCGAAGGCAGACTCGAGAAAGGCCAGAAGGTCGTCGTCGTTGAGGACCTTATCTCCACTGGCGGAAGCGTCCTTGAGGTCGTTGACGTCCTTAGAGAAGCCGGTGCCGAGGTCCTTGGCATCGTCTCCATCTTCACCTATGGCATGAAGAAAGGCTTAGAGAGACTTGCTGCCGCTAACATCAAAAACATCTCCCTCACCAACTTCGACGTCATCGCCGAAGTCGCTGCTGAGGAAGGCTACATCGAAAAGAGCGACATTGAGCGCTTAATCAAATTCAGAAACAATCCAAGCGACGAGAGCTGGATCAAAGGTGAATAAAGATGCGCAGCGTCATCGATATCGTTGATTTATCGGTCGAAGAGATCGAGGCCCTATGCAAGAAAGCCATCGACATCTCCGAGAACCCAGAGAAGTATAGCGAGGCCTGTAAGGGCAAAAAGCTCGCCACCCTTTTCTATGAGCCATCAACGAGAACCCGTTTATCCTTCACTGCTGCCATGATGGAACTTGGCGGCAATGTCCTTGGCTTTGCTGGCGCAAGCAACTCTAGCGCCGCGAAAGGCGAGAGCTTTGCCGATACCGCCAAGACCGTTTCTTGCTACGCCGACATCATCGCCATGAGAACCACCCAGGAAGGAGCGGCCCTTGTTGCTTCCCGCGCTGGCGCAATCCCAGTCATCAATGCGGGCGATGGCAGACACTGCCACCCAACCCAAACCATGGCGGATTTGCTGACGATTTATAAAGAAAAAGGCGGTTTTGATAACCTTACCGTCGGCTTCTGTGGAGACCTCAAACTCGGCAGAACCGTCCACTCCTTATTAGCCGCTTTATCCCGCTACAAGAACATCAAAGTGGTCCTTATCTCACCAAAGGAGCTCAAGCTTCCTGACTACGTCAAAGAAGACATCCTTGAGCCAAACCACATGGAGTATGTTGAGACCACCTCTCTTGAGGAAGCCATGCCTTCCCTTGATGTCCTTTATATGACTCGCATCCAGCGTGAGAGATTCGATGACCTTGCCGAATACGAAAGGCTTAAGGACAACTACATCCTCACCGTCGATAAGCTTGCGGCCGCGAAGAAAGACATGATCATCATGCATCCACTCCCACGTGTCAACGAGATCAGCGTCAAAGTGGACGATGACCCAAGAGCCTGCTACTTCAAGCAATGCTTAAATGGCAAATACATGAGAATGGCCCTCATCCTCATGCTTCTTGATATCGCCAAAAAGAACCCTGTCAAAGAAGACGTCTTCGCTGGCAAGGGTTACATCCATAGCGAGCACAAGTGCAACAACCCTAAGTGCGTCAGCGCAGGTGAGCAAGAGCTTGAGCCACTCTATAAGAAGATCGATGACGAAGGACACATGAGATGCGTCTATTGCGACATCGGTGAGCCAAGCAAATAAAAAGAGCAAAAGAAAAGAGGCTGTGATTCAGCCTCTTTTTTGTTTGCGTGGTTGCTTAGAAGAAAACGCCTTCGGATTCCTGCTTCATCGCTAAGCTAGCGGTGAATGGGATACGGGTGGTGTAGCCTTCTTTGGCAGCGACATATTTCTTCGCCCAGAGGGAGAAGATTTCGCTGTTCCAATGAGCGACGGCGTCGTTATAGACCTCACGGGCAGCAGTGATTTCCTGCTGGAGGTAGGAGTTTTGCTGCATGACGGCGGCGATTTCCTGGTGGGCCTTGAGTTCTGGGTATTTCTCGAAAGCGATGTTGATCTTCTTGTCGATGTTCTCAAGGGAGGTCTGGAGTTCGTTACGGGCGGTATCTGGATCGATGCCAGCGCGGGCCTTGGCGATGTTGGTGAAGGTGTCTTTATCTAAATCAACGGCCTTATCAAGAAGCTTAGCGGCGTTCTTGAGGATGGTGACGCGCTGAACCATGTAGTTGTCGATGGTTGAAGCGTCGTGCTGGATCTTCTGCTCAAGCTGTTTGAAGTAGGTCTTAGCCTTGGCTTTCTTGAACATGTAGATGACTCCGCCGATGATGAAGAGGAACCAAACACCGACGTTGATGAACTTATCCATTCCATCAAGCTCGACTGGAACTTTCTTCTCAATAACGTGAACGCGTAATCCTTCGGTATTTTCCAAGGACTTGTCTAATTCGTCTAATTGTGGTGCCATTTGAATATCTCCTTTGTGGTTGGCTTTATATTAGCATCCTTTGGATGCAAATAAACATATTTTTACTTGTCGCTGAAGTATTCGACCAAGGTATCGTTTAACTCTTGGAGGAAGTCTTCGTGGCCTTCAAAGATGGCCATAAGGCCTCTTTCGAAATGGGTTAAAGCAGCATTGAGGCGAGAACCTCCGAAGTTTCCTTCTTTGCCTTCGAGGTAGGCTTTTCTTGAACCGCCGACTCTCGCAAGGCCCATATTCGAGACTTTGTGGACTTCGATGTATTCGACCCAATGGACTGGGACGGAGTGCCAGCTGCCATCTCCTCCGAACACGCTTACGTAATCGACCCTTGGGATTTCCTGATAGGACATCGCGTTAACTCTGACTGAGTCTCCACTGCCTCTTCTTGATGCGGCTTCCGCTTTCAAAATTAACGGCAAATCCCGTCCGGCTCCATCAGGAATGAAGAGCATTGGGTCAAGTCCATTGGCCAAGGTCTCTTGCTCGAAGCTAGAGAAATTGGAACGGTATGGGGTCTTGAAAATGTATTCGAAAGGCTTATGGATCTGGTAGAGAGGGACGCTTAAGATTGGGGCAAGATCGAAGAAGAGGTTCTTGATGAATTTGTCGCAATATCCGACGAAGTCGTTCTTCATCTTCTCAAGGTCATAACCCATGAAGTTGCTTGGTGAAGAAGAATAATCGAATCTCTGTGAATGTTCGCTTCTGACAACGGTGACCATGTCTCTCTTGAACATATAGAAATCGTCACCATAAGGATCAGGGTTCTTTAAAAGATCGAGAGTGTTTCTGATGGCGAGTGGAGTATAGAGCAAACGGAACTCAACTTCGTTGTTTCTGTCATATGCGCCGAAGAGAGCGTCGAATTCGTCGTCTCCCATCTTGGTGAAGTTCTCGTTGATGTTGCCAAGGTCTTTGACTTCTTCTTTGTCGAGCTTCTTGATACGGTTCTTGACGAATTTCTGAAGTTCTTTCTCGTTCATCTTCTCGGCGTGAACTGGGCTACGGGTGAATCTTAGATGTGGAGCGGCTTCAGAGCCATAAACAAGCTGAGTGACCGCGTTGTATCTTGGGGCTGGATGATAAACGTAGGCGTGAAGGGTCTCGCTATGATGCTGTGTGCGGACATGGCCTTCATTGTCGCGGTATGTGGTCGTCCAGTGAATCGTGAGGGTACCTTCGTAACGTTTGCTATACATCTCGCACTCAAGAACCTTTTCAAGGACGAATGGGTTGCCTTGGATCTGGCCGCTTAAAACCTGGAGAACGGATTTGTATGGATCAGTCACTTCGTGGAAACCGAATTTCTCAATGAGAGCCTCAAGCCTATCACCCATGAAGATTGGGTCAAGGTCAATGATTGGAGTGGCTTTCTCCATGATTTCCTGTGGAACTCCCCAATCGAGGATGTTGTTGAGAGGCGCTGTATTCTTGTAACACAAGGCAAGAAGCTCGTCTTTCTTTTTGTCCGCTTCATCAAGTGCCACTTTGGCAGCGGCGAGCTTCTTCGCGACGGCTAGGAAATAGATGACAAAGAGAGTGGCGGAAAGGACAAGGCCTGCGCCAAGCATAATCCAACCGACATAAGCAATTTCTTCATCGATGATTCCGATAATGATTCCCAAAACGGCGACGAAGATAAAGGCGATCGCGAAGAAGATGAGAAGATTCTTGGCGAGCTTGAGTTTGCCATAAGCATCACGAGCACGCTTAGCGATTCCAGCAGCGTGGTTGTATTGCTTAACAAGGGCGGCGTTTTCTTCTTTGCTCACGCCTGATTTGGCACAAAGATCGTCGAAATACGATGCCGCAGTATCGTGATACTGCTGTTTCAGCATCGTGTTGTACATCTTCTT
>CAMKAQ010000051.1 GCA_946410525.1 uncultured Caryophanales bacterium
ATCGGTTAACGATAATGAAATCGGCGCTTTCCCGTTGGTATGTCGAGGTCGGGTCGGACCCAAAATCGAACGAGCTGCTGACAGATATCTCCGACGACTCAGCAGACGCAAAGCCCGATTCCTCTTTACCGGAATCGGTAACGCAGGACGCCAAAAGCAACGGCGGCAACATCAAAGACAATTTGTTCTTTTTCATAAATCACCTCTTGGCAATCGATTCGTTCGTTTCTCCTATTATTTATATTATTCCTTTTCCCTATCGTTTGATAACCTTTCATAAATATTAAAGGCAAACAAAAAAGCCCCTCTATAAATAGAGAGGCTTAGATGTAGCTTGTCGCTTAGTCAACCCACTGAACGAGTTCGACTTCGGCGTTGTCGCCACGACGGGCACCAAGCTTATAGACACGGGTGTAACCACCATCTCTGTCTTTGAACTTTGGTCCGATCTCTTTGAAGAGCTTATCGATGGCCTCGACGCCGTTGGCATCGACGATGCCATGGCGAATGACCTTCATAGCTTCACGACGGCCAGCGAGATCGCCTTGTTTGGCGAATGTGACCATCTTCTCGGCGAGAGAGACAAGATCCTTGGTGACTCCGCTGGTAACCTTGACCTGGCCGTGGACGATGAGCTCGCTCACGACGTTGCGAAGCATTGATTTGTTTTTAGAGGCGGTATAACCGGCTCTGAAGCGAACACCGGCTTTGCCGTGGACGTTCTTTCTACCTTGTGCTGGCATTGTTATTCTCCTACGTAATCACGGAAGTGAAGCCCATAAGTGGCGAGCTTCTCTTTGACTTCTTTGAGCGACTTCTTGCCAAGGTTACGGACTTTCATCATCTCATCCTCGCTCTTCTGAGTGAGTTCCATGACGGTGCTGATGCCCGCACGCTTAAGGCAGTTGTTGCTTCTGACACTGAGGTCGAGTTCTTCGATCATCATGCCCTGATATTTGTTTTCCTCCGGCTTGACCTCTTCTTTGACGAGGCGGTAATTCTTAACCGCGTCATCAAGATGGGTGAACTTGTCGAAGTGGGCCGCAAGAAGCTGGGCGGCCATCGCAACGGCCTCGTGAGGTTTGATGGAGCCGTTGGTGGTGACCTCAAGGGTCAATTTGTCGAACTTGGAGTCGTGCTCAACACGGGTTGGCTCGACGTTGAAGGCGACTTTGATGACAGGCGAATAGTTGCTGTCGGTTGGGATGACGCCGATGGTGTCGATCTTGCGTTCAAGCTTGTTGCCTTCGCTAGTGATATAGCCACGGCCCTGACCGACGAAGATGGACATCTCGAGGTGTCCTTCGCTGTTAAGATGGGCGATTTCAAGATCCTTGTTGATGACGCTCACCATGCTTGGGAGCTTAAGGTCGCCGGCTTTAAGGGTGCCTGGGCCTTTGAAATCAACGGTAAGGGTCTTGACGTCGTTGGTGGTGCTGTCGACCTTGAGGACGAGGTCTTTGAGGTTGAGGATGATGGCGGTCACATCTTCTTCAACGCCTGGGATGGCGGTGAATTCATGACGGACGCCTTCGATCTGAACCGCGAAGACGCTGGCTCCTGGAAGGGCGCTAAGCAAGACGCGGCGAAGGGAGTTGCCAACGGTGAGGCCGAATCCTCTTTCGAGAGGTTCGATCACGAAACGGGCGTAGTGCTCGTTCTCATCATTGACATCGATCTTTAAATCGAATGGTTGGAAAGGGTTAGGAAGACGAATTTCTTCCGCTTTGACGTCATTAGTTTGGTTAGCCATTAATGTAATTTCCTCCTATTAGTCTTTCCTTACTTAGTTTCTGTAAGGGATTAGCCACGCGGCCTCTTTGGAGGACGGCAACCATTGTGAGGGATTGGAGTAGTGTCGACGATGGATAAGACCTGGAGGCCAACGTTCGCTAAAGCGCGGACGGCGCTCTCACGGCCTGGGCCTGGGCCCTTGACATCGACATCGACCTGACGGAGGCCCTGATCATAGGCGCTCTTGCCAGCGGCTTCGGAAGCGAGCTGAGAGGCGAATGGGGTGGCCTTCTTGGCACCCTTGTATCCAAGAGCACCGGAGCTGGACCAGGCGATGACGTTACCCTGTTCGTCGGTAACGGTGACGATGGTGTTGTTGAAGGTGGCGTGAATATGGACGACACCTTTGGTGAATGTACGCTTAACTTTCTTCTTGCGAGCGTTAGTCTTTTTGGACTTCTTTTTGATTTCAGCCATTTACGTGTCCTCCTTTCATTACTTGGTAGCCTGCTTCTTGTTGGCGATGGTCTTTCTCTTACCTTTGCGGGTACGGGCATTGGTCTTGGTGTTCTGACCTCTGACTGGAAGACCTTTCTTGTGACGAACGCCACGGTAGCAGTTGATTTCGGTGAGGCGCTTGATGTTCATAGCGACTTCACGGCGAAGGTCGCCTTCGGTGTGGTGCTTGGCGACTTCGGTTCTAAGGGCGACGAGCTGCTCATCAGTTAAGTCTTTGACTCTGATGTCCTCGCTGACGCCGGCGTCTTTGCAAATTTTTGCTGCGGTTGTGTCACCGATACCATAGATGTAGGTAAGGGCGATGACAACGCGTTTCTCGGATGGGATATCCACCCCTACGATACGTGCCATATTCTTTTAATCTCCTAGAAATTAACCTTGTCTCTGCTTGTGCTTAGGATTTTGGCAGATGCACATAACCACGCCATGGCGGCGGATGATTTTGCACTTATCGCAGATCGGTTTGACGGATGGTCTGACTTTCATAAGTTTCTCCTAATGCTTGTCTAACGTCTGTTGCGTTAGTTCTTATAACGGAATGTGATGCGGCCGCGTGTTAAATCATAAGGCGAGAACTGAACGGTGACTCGATCACCGGGAAGAATACGAATGTAGTGCATTCTGATTTTTCCCGAAACGCTAGCCAGAACCACCGCTCCATTGGCGAGTTTGACTTTAAAGGTGGTGTTTGGAAGGTTTTCCAACACCGTGGCTTCAACTTCAATGCAATCTTCTTTACTCAAATGAAGATACCTCCTAATTCTCACTATGAAGCGTTAATACTTCATAGCCATCCTTGGTAACAAGGACGGTGTTCTCGTAATGTGCGTTGAGCTTGCCGTCTTTTGAGACAGCGCTCCAACCATCGCCTAGAACCCTTATCGCCGGTTTTCCAGCCATTACCATCGGCTCGATGGCAAGGGTCATTCCCTCTTTGAGGATCGGGCCTGTTCCGGCCTTTCCGTAGTTAGGGATGAAAGGGTCTTCGTGCATTTCGTGACCTATTCCATGTCCGGTGTACTCTCTGACGACTGAGTATCCGTTGCTCTCAGCGGTCTTTTGAATAGCCTCTTGGATATCTCCTAGGTGCACGCCCTCTTTGATGAGGCTCACGCCATTCCAGAAGCACTTCTCAGTGACTTCGATGAGGCGAAGCGTCTCTTTGCCGCATATTCCTACTGGGTAAGTGCGGCAAGCGTCTCCCATATAGCCGTTAAGAAGGGAGACGACATCAAGAGAGACAATATCCCCGTCCTTGAGCACCTTCGTTTCGGAAGGGACGCCATGGACCAAGACGTTATTGACTGATGTGCAGATCTCGCCAGGGAATCCCCCATATCCTTCCTCGACGCAGATGCCACCAGCATCCTCAATGACTTTTTTGGCCATCTTTGCGAGGTACTTGGTGGTGACGCCAGGTTGGACGAGGGGTCCGACGGTCTCGAAGACTTTTGCGGTTAACGCTCCAGCCTTCCTCATCAGCTCAATCTCACGAGGGGATTTGATGATGATGCTCATTTATGGGCCTCAAGGAAGGCAACAAGCGCTTTCTTAAGGTCAGCTGCTCCGATGCTCCCATCGAAGTCAGCGAGTAAGCCCTCGCCCTTATAGAATTCCATAAGAGGGGCTGTGCTCTTGTAGTAATTGGCAAGGCGGACTTTGAAGCTTTCCGCATTGTCGTCTTTGCGTTGCACGATTGGTGTACCGCATTCGTCGCAGATGCCTTCTTTCTTTTTAGGAGGCATGAATGTGACGTTATATGAAGCGCCGCACTTTGGGCAAACCCTACGTCCGGCGATTCTTTCGATCAGCTGCTCATCTGGGCAAGAGATGTTCATGACGGTGTTGACCTCACGGTTAATCTCTTTCCCAAACGTTTTGAGGGCCTCGGCTTGCGCGATGGTGCGTGGGAAGCCATCTAAGAGATAGCCATTCTCGCAGTCAATGCGGGAGAGCCTCTCTTTGACTAAGGCGCAGGTGAGCTCATCAGAGACGAGTCCACCGCTGTTGACGATAGCCTTTATTTGGTTTCCTAGCTCGCTGCCACTTGCCATAGCCTCACGGAACATGTCGCCCGTGGAGATATGGGGAAGGCCATAATCTTTGGCGATCCAAAGGGCATGCGTGCCTTTGCCCGCGCCTGGCGGGCCCATCAGAACGATATTGAGCATCTTATTGTTGGATTCCTTTCACTTTGTCAAATGACTTACCAGCGAGAAGGCCATCGATCTGCGCGTTGATTTCAAGAGCAACGCCGACGATGATGATGAGACCGGTGCCGCCAAGGGCAAGGGAGTTATCGCCATCGAAGACATTAGCCCAAACGAGGATGATCGGAAGGGCAGCGATGAGGGAAAGCGATATAGCGCCTAAGAAGGTGACCCTATTAAGGACTTTCCTGACATATCTCTCGGTTTCCTTTCCTGGGCGGATGCCTGGGATGTAGGAGCCGTTCTTCTGGAAGTTGTCCGCAAGGTTCTCTGGATCGATCTGCATCTCCGCATAGAAGAAGCAGAAGGCGATGATGAGGGCTAAGTAGATGAATAAGCCCCAGTTCATCTCCCAGTGGGTTCCGTCGAACCACGGCATGGAGAAGGTTCTGTTGTAGTTGAAGATGAGAAGCCACTCGGCGGAGGCCGCTTCTTTTGAGATGAAGCTGGCGATGATCGCCGGAGCGCTTAGGATGGAGCTAGCGAAGATGACAGGGATGACACCGGCGCTATTGATCTTGATCGGCAAGAAGGAGGCGCGCGCCATAGCGGCGGAACCACCACCTTTACCTGCATGCTGTACTGGGATCTTTCTCTTCGAGAGTTCGATGAAGACAACGAACCCGATGATAAGGACCATCGCGAGGATATAAAGGGCGAATTGGAAGGCACCTTTGATCATTTCGCTGGAGGAGCGGGTCACCGTATCGGTGATCCATTTCTTCCAAGCGGTTGATATCTGGGTCGGGAGCGATCTGACGCAGCCGGCGAAGATGATCATGGAAATACCGTTTCCAAGACCTTTCTCGGTGATTTGGTCACCAAGCCACATGGTAAGCATAGCACCCGCGAGGATGACGGTTACGATATAAGCGTAAGTCCAGAAATTGCTCGCGAGGTTCAAGGTGATGAATTCGCTGTTCTCCATGGTACGGATGATGCCATAGCCTTGTACCGCGCCAAGTAAGAGGGTGAGATAACGCGTGGCCATCTCGCTCTTCTTACGGCCGTACTCACCTTGCTTACTTAATTCAGTAAGCGCTGGCAAGACGTCCTTGGAGAGAAGCTGAACGATAATCTGAGCCGTGATGTATGGCGAGACACCGAGGGCGAAGACCGAGAAGTTGGAGAGAGCTCCACCTCCTAATAAGTCCATGATGGCGAGCGAGTTGCCCGACTTCATGAGGTCATCGAGATTCTGGTTGAGAGTGACCCCCGGTACCGTAATGGCCGCCCCGATCCTGACGACGAAGAGGATCATGATCGAAAAGAAAATACGATTGACAATCTCTTTATTTTTGAAGATCGAGACGAACTTTTTCATTACTTAATAACCTCGGCAATGCCACCCTTTTCCTCAATGGCAGCTTTGGCCTTCGCGGAGAAGGCACTCGCTTTGACAGTGAGTTTTTTGGTTAAAGCACCAGTACCAAGGATTTTAACACCATTGGCGAGGCTCTTCACTAAGCCTTTTTCAACGAGGGCTTTTCCATCGACGGTAGCACCCTCTTCAAAGGCGTTGAGATCATCGAGGTTGACGACAGCCTTGATGACTTTGATGTTGTTGTTGAAACCATACTTTGGAATACGGCGAGCTAAAGGCATCTGACCGCCTTCGAAGCCGTTCTTCTTGGTATGGGCATGAGCGCCTTGGCCTTTCTGGCCACGGCCGGCGGTCTTGCCATTGCCAGAGCCTAAGCCCTGACCTTTGCGGAAGTGCTCTTTGCGGGAGCCTTCGACCACCACGATAGTATGAAGATTCTCAGCCATTATTTATCTCCTTTTGGCTCCTTGGCTTCGTGAGCGCGTGGGGCACGCTTCTCGAAGTTACGTGGAGCTCTTTCGGTTCTCTCGGCCTTTGGGGCTGGGGCTGGATGCATGGCTTTGATCTCCTCTTCGGTCTTGAGGCCGCGGAGGACCATGATCTTGTCATAGCTCTTAAGGGACTGGAGAGCGGCGTCAGTGGCACGGACCACGTTGAGGGCGGTACGGGAACCATAGACTTTGGAAACGACGTTCTTGATGCCGGTGAGCTCAAGGACGGCGCGGACGGCGCCACCAGCGACGATACCTGTGCCAGCTGGAGCTGGTTTGAGGATGACTTTGGTGGAGGTCCAGCTGCCTTCGACTTCGTGAGCGATGGTGCCTTTGACAAGGTGGACGCTCTTGAGGTTCTTCTTAGCAGCGGTTAAGGATTTCTTGATGGCATCCGGGACTTCACCGGATTTTCTCATGGCAAATCCATAGTGGCCTTTGCCATCGCCGACGACGACGAGGGCATCGAAACGCATATGTTTGCCACCCATGACGAC
>CAMKAQ010000052.1 GCA_946410525.1 uncultured Caryophanales bacterium
ATTCCTGTCTTTAGGTCTTTTTTTTGAAGTGTGTCCGTTTTGGGGTTCGCTTCAAATCGGTGGTCTTTTTTTGATGTTTTTTATCTTCTCTTTATGGAACATTGACGATGAATTTTGCGACCGCTCCTAATTTTGCTACGAAGCATCTAATTTGAGAAAAGAACAAGACCGTCTATTAAACGAAGCACCATCCTTTTACGATGGCTTTTTTGTATTAAAATAGAGATATACATGTTGCTAGTATGGCTTACTCAATAGTTGGCATCCTTGCCATAGCAATTCACATAATCGCCAACCTCGATATCCTCCACGACATCGGAAAGGCTGAGCGTTTCTCGGGAGAGAAGTATTATTTCTTTTTCCTTTTGGCCGTCATCTCTTATCACATCACGGACGGCTTCTGAGGATTCTTATATGACGCCCGCCTCGTCACGGCGGTCTTCATCGATACGACCATCTATTTCGTGACGATGGCCGCTTCGATCCTCTTGTGGGGCCTTTTCATCTACCATTACTTACAGCAAAGGAACAGGGTCATCGTCTACGCGAGCATCTCCATCTTCGTTTTCCAGATTGCCGTCGTCATCATCAATCTCCTTGTCCCGTTGCTCTTTGAGGTCACGCCTGATTGCGTTTATAGAGCTCTCCCGTTCAGATACGTGGTCCTCCTCGTTCAGATCCTAGGCTTCCTTATTGCCGCGGGATGCACCTTCATCGGGTCAAGGCATGAGGAAGGGTCCATGAAACGCCATCACATCACGACCGGCGTCTTCTCCCTCTTCATGATCGTCTCCATCACCCTTCAGGTCTTCTTCCCTCTCCTACCGATGTACTCAATCGGTTATCTCCTTGGCATATGCGCTCTCCATTCTCTTGTGGTGGAAGACGAAAGAAAAGCCAGGCAGTCTCAGCTTGATGAGGCCAACTTCCGCGTCTCGATCGATTCCTTGACTGGAGCGATGACGAAATACGCCTACGTCGATGCCGAAGCCAAGATCGACTCCCAGATCGACAACGGGGAATTAGGTCCTATGGCGACCGTCGTCTTCGATTTGAACGACCTTAAGAAAATTAACGACACCAAAGGCCACCAGGCCGGAGACAAATACATCATCGATTCCGTGAAGCTCATCAAGGAATGCTTCAGGGACATCCCTGTCTACCGCGTAGGCGGAGATGAGTTTGCCGTCATCATCACTGGGGACGACTACGAAAGAAAAGAAGCGATGCTTAGAGCTTTCAACGAGAAGATCGATGACAATGTCGAAAAAGGAAACATCATTGTCATCTCCGCAGGCGCAGCCGATTATGACCCAGAAAGGGACACCACGATCATCCAGGTGTTCACCCGCGCCGACAGAGAGATGTTCGTGAGGAAACGCTCCCTCAAGGAAAGGCAAGCTCAGAAAAAATAAAAAGGACGCACTAATCAGGCGTCCTTTTTTCTTCGTTCTTTTTATTCTTATTTGAGGGCCAAAGGCTTAATTTTCATGACCACCTCGTTAGCGATGAGCGAGAGGGTGAGCATGATCGTTGCGCCCCAGGAGACGTCACTAAGGAAGTGAGCGGCTGCAAGGATTCTCGCAATAGCGACAAATAGCGTTAGCACGCCCGCCGCGATGAAGGCAGGAAGCTGATATTTCGTATACTTCTTGTTGGCTAACGGGAAGAAGGTCGCAGCGACAAAGAGGATAGACACCTCAGCGGTATGTCCGCTTGGATATGATTTGAAGTTATCCTTCGGGAGATCATAAAGCTCCATCAAATCTTTGTAGTTCTTGCATGGCTCCCACCAATTGTGGAAGGTGACATTCGCATTAGCCGAGATCAATCTGTAGCGAGGCCTGTGCATGAGGCTCTTAAGGCCTGTGACCGCGCCTAATAAGGCGATGACGAGGATTCCCGCGATGATCACAAAGATGATCCACATATTCTCGTTCTCGCAGTCCTTGAAGAGAAGGTATCCTCCAAAGCCGGCTGCCGCTTCTGGGATGATGACGATAAGATAGCCAACCCATTCTGGGGCGGCGCCATAGAAGCCATTGATTCCGAAGTACTCGCCAGCAGGGTAGTAGATGGAGATGCCAAAGCAAACTGCTGCCATTAGGCCGAACAAGACTTTGAGGAAGGTCTTGTATTTGCCTTTGACGATGAAGGCGATGAAACCGCCTCCCATTGCCGCGACCCCGGCAAAGCCGATAGTCGGAAGGATAGCGGACACGGTTAAGGCAAACCCGTTTGTCGGGGATGCGATTGCAGTGGAGATGCTTAAGTCAAAAAGCGACCCGAAAACGATGCCGATGACCGCGATTCCCCACGCGATGATTAAAGGGATTCTCATGTTCTTCATATGATGGACCTCTCCTATTATTATACGTGTCCGAAAACGCTTTGTTTTTCCTTCTTTTCTCTAGGGCGAAATACTTTCTTCATTTCTTCCCTTTTATGAAATAAACTTATCTCATATGGATGATTTCTTTAGGTTTGACGGCGACTATGCTCGCACGCCTGAAGGCTGGGGCTCTTGGCAACAGCTTTTGATGGTCACGTCCTTTGTCGTGGCAATGGTCTTTTTCGCAGTCTACTTTGGCATGAAGTATCGCCATAAGGATGAAGCGAAGAAGCTTTTCGTTTTGAAAGTCACCGCCATCGTGATCGACGTGATTGAACTCACTAGGATCATCGCATTGGTCTTCGGTGGAGGAAACGGCCCTGAGGCTCTCCTTTATTACTTGCCTTTATTCCTTTGTAGCTTCCAGTTCATTTCAATCCCGGTTGCCGCTTTTGGGAAAGGAAAGATTCGCGAAGCCGCGACGGATTTCCTCTTCCTCTTTGGCATCCTTGGAGCGATTGCCGGAACATATGGGGCAGGGCAAAACTATGGCGCCTATCCGGTCTGGAGCTTCCACAACGTCTTCTCAACCATCACCCACACAATGTCAGGCTTCGCTGGCTTATATGTCGCGATAGTCGGCCTACTCACCCTCAAGGTGAAGAACATCAAATGGGTCCTCGCCATATTGTTTGGCTTTGCCATCGTCGCCTATATCGTCGATATCGCAATCGACTACAACTACATGTTCCTCATGAGGGGAGATGGCACACCATATGACATCTTCTATGATCTCGTTAACGGGAACCGTATTCTCTATCCGTTGACCGTCATGTTCCTCTTCATGCTTTATATGGCTGCGGTCTATGGCACCGCATACGTTATCCCGTCATTCAGGAAACAGGCTTTCGCCAAAGAAACAGTAACCCAAACAAATTGATAGGCAGGTAAATAGCATGAAAAAGAAACCATTATTATTCGCCGCATCAGCTGCCGCATTCCTCTTAGGCTCATGCAGCCCATTCACTTCCCATTGGAGCGCCAAGATGTTCATCCATTCGAACAACTCGCATTCCGCATCCATGAGTTTCGATGAGTTCAAAGGTCTCATCGTCTTCAACATGAGATGCAAGAACGATACATATAACGCTCTCACGTATGACCTCAAGTTGACCGAAGGCAAATTCAATATCTCTTACGCTTATGCGGAAGATGATGTCAAAGAGATTCTCACGATTGAAGGAACGGACACGAAAGAAGGCTGGGTCGCTCTTCCAAAAGAAGGGCAGTTCTATCTCCTCGTCGAATCAGAAGAAACCTCCAAATCAGGCAACTTTAAATTCGATCTCAAGAGCTATTCCGACCTCGCTTTCGCTTAGTGAATAAATAGGTAAATAATTACCCTTATAAGTGGAGGGTCCTTATGGAAATAAGGGCCCTTTTTTGTTATATTTATCCTTAGAAAACATAAGGAGACACATATGGCAATCGCTGATGAAATTTTTATTCAGAACATGAACGATATTATCAATAACGGCACATGGGACACCGATTATCCAGTCCGTCCACACTGGGCCGATGGAACCCCAGCGCACACCGTTAAGAAATTCTGCATCGTCAATCGTTACGACTTAAGCAAAGAGCTTCCAATCCTCACCATCCGTAGAACTTATTTCAAGTCCTGCCTCGATGAGCTTCTTTGGATTTGGCAGAAGAAGAGCAACAACATCCATGACCTCCATTCCCACGTCTGGGACAGCTGGGCGGATGAGACTGGCTCAATCGGAAAGGCCTATGGCTATCAGCTTGCTAAGAAATCGATTTACCCAGAAGGCGAATTCGATCAGGTCGATAGAGTCCTCTATGACCTCAAGCATAACCCACATTCCCGTCGCATCATGACTAACCTCTATAACTTCGAGGATCTCCATGAGATGCATCTTTATCCATGTGCTTATTCGATGACCTTCAACGTCACCGGCGACACCCTTAACGGCATCCTCAACCAAAGAAGCAACGACATGCTTGCCGCGAACAACTGGAACGTCCTTCAGTACAGCCTTCTCCTTATCATGTTCGCTCAGGTAAGCGGACTTAAGGTCGGTGAGCTCGTCCACGTCATCGCTGACGCCCACATCTATGACCGCCACGTCCCAATCGTCAAAGAGATCATCGCCAAGAAGCCTCACAAAGCTCCTAAGCTCTGGGTCGATCCAAACATCAAGAACTTCTATGACTTCACCGTCGACAGCTTCAAGCTCATCGATTACGAATACGAGCCTCTCGACAAGAAATTCGAGGTCGCTATCTAATGATCCGCATCATCCTTCACGTCGATAAGGAGTGGGGCATCGGCAAAAGAAACGGCCTCATGTTCAACCTTCCGAAAGACATGGCCTTTTTCAGGAACACCACGAAAGGCCACGTCGTCGTGATGGGGGAGAACACCCTTCTTTCCTTCCCTAACTCCAAACCGCTTAAGAACCGCACGAACATCGTCCTTTCAGCAGATCCAACCCACGAATACGAGGGCTGCATCAATCTTCACACCATGGATGACCTCCATAAGAAGATGAATGAGATCGCCGAAAGCGGAGAGGATGTCTATGTCATCGGTGGAGCAAGCATCTACAGGGCCATCTTGC
Organism: uncultured Caryophanales bacterium; assembly: GCA_946410525.1. Classification (GTDB taxonomy): domain Bacteria; phylum Bacillota_I; class Bacilli_A; order RFN20; family CAG-826; genus UBA4951. The sequence continues at coordinate 4,978 of CAMKAQ010000052.1, forward strand.
CTTATGTGGATGACGCTCTCGTGACGAAAGTCGATGCGGTAGGGGGAGCGGATGCCTTCTTCCCTAACCTCGACGAAGATCCTTCCTTCGAATGCGTTGAAGAGAGTGAGAAAGAGAAGGACGAAGACGCTTATATCTCCTTCACCCGCTACGTGAACAAAAACAAATTGCCTCTCTAAAAAGACAAAGAAAACAGGCCGCGTGCCTGTTTTTTGTTTATACAAAAGAAACGATACACGGTGTAGGTTTCATATTGCTTTACATATAGGCTTTCATGTGTTTAACTAGTTCGCGTAACTAGATAACCTCGTGACGATAACAAACAACATCCGGAGCCGTATATGAAAATTGCCTTATCAACCGAATCCTCAAGCGATCTCCCAAGAGACCTTGCGGAAAAACACAACATCCACGTCATCGCCTTCACCGTCGTGAAAGGTGAGGAAACCGTCAAAGACGGAGAAGAAACCCTTGAGAGCCTTTATTCCTTTGTCCAAGAGAAGAAGACCCTCCCAAGGACTACCGCCATCAACATTGAGGAATTCAAAGACCATTTCTCAAACCTTCTCAAAGAATATGATGCGGTTGTCCACGTCAGCATGAGCCACGCTTGCTCTAGTGCTTACGACAACGCCGTCAACGCCGCAAAAGAATTTGAGGGCAAGGTCTTTGTTGTCGATTCCCTCGTCTTCCATACAGGACAGGCCCTCTTGGCCTTATATGGCGCTTCCCTCATCAAAGACGGACTCAAGCCAGAAGAGATTGCCGAAGCCTTAAAAGAAAGAGCGAACCATATCTCAACGACCGCCACTCTCGAAACGGTCAATTACCTCTATAAAGGCGGAAGGTGCAACGCCCTTGCGATGATTGGCGCCAACATCCTTGGCCTCCGCCCGATGGTGGAGCTCCGCGAAGGCTCAATCAAGCTTGCCAAGAAGTTCATCGGTCCTCGTAGGCTTTGGACCAACGCCTATATCAACTTCATCATGGCGAAGATCGAGAAAGGTGCAGACAAAACCGTCGCCTTCGTCTCATCGACAACCGATATGCCAGAAGCCACTGAAACCGCTGTCAGAAAACTAAAAGAAGCGGGATTTGCAAACGTTTTTGTCGCTAAAGCGGGTGCCACGATCGGAACCCACACCGGCCCAGGAACCTTCTCCATCGAATATATCGCCGATGGCCCTCATACCTGGTCAATCTTCTAAAAAAACTGGCCCAATCGGGTCGGTTCTTTTTTATTTTTCTTCTTCGGCGTCGATGACGTCGTCTTCTTTCTTCTCGGAATCGTTAAGATCATCGAAGCTGAGAGGAACTTTCTCTTTGGTGATCGCATAGGCGATGTCGATGACCCAGACGATGAAGGAAACGCCAGGGATGCAGTTGATGATGAAGAAGACTAAACGCCCGGTGTTCTTGGCCTTGTCCTCGATAAGGATGAATAAACGGTAGAGGAAGCAGAACCAGAAGAAGACGCTGAAGATGATTTTGACGACCTTGTCTAATGAGTCGTACCACTTGATGTAGGAATCCATAAATACCTCTTATTGAATAAGTTGATTATATTACCTCCCTAAGACAAAAGAAAAGGCTTCCCGGTAAGGAAGCCTTTGTTGTTCTTTGTAAAGGGAATTAGGCAGCTTTGCCAACGGAACCGAAGAGTTCCATCTTCTCTTTGACTTTGGC
>CAMKAQ010000053.1 GCA_946410525.1 uncultured Caryophanales bacterium
TCCGTTACAATATCTCGAGCTCCTCAACCACTGGCTTAGTTTGGCCAGGCACACCTGGCGTTGGCCGTCCTACTGACGGATACACCTCAACCACTCACACAATTTCATACGCACCAGCTGAGCGTCAGTGGAATTATCTATATGACGACGGCGGAAAAGTTCCTGGACAAAGACGTTACATCCACGCCATCGACCACGAAGGGCAAAGTCCTTTTGTCGGCACTATCTACCCAATCACTTTCAACGGCGATGTGAAACGCGCTTTTGATAGCAGAATCGCAAGGGACGTCTATACCCCAACCATCTCTATAAACGAAAACAAACAGACCGGCGAAATCTGTGGCGGCGAGTACGCTTGGTTCAAATTCACGGCTCCGCACGCCGGCGACTACAGAATTCGCTCTGCTGGCGATACCAATGCGGCGGTTCATGTTTATGATCATCTCAGCAAAGAGACCTATCCATACGCTGGATATGACGGAATCATAGCCAGAGAATACAGAACCCCTGGCTATGATGTTGGCTTCTCCTATGATTTCCATTTGAATGCAGGGGAGACTCGTTACTTCAGGGTTTGTGGCAGCGTTGACAGCTACCAGCACCTTTATAACACAACGGTCACCCTCACGGAAATCGCAGCAGGCATGGTTGCCCGCTATAGCGCCGAGGATTTTGGCTTACCAAACAATTTGAATAACCCATTCTTCTTCGGTAACCTCAGCAACCCATGCAATGTTTTCTACTCCTCGTGCGGAGCTTTCTATAACGCCGACAGAGGTGCTATCGAATTGCTTTGCGACAGGGACAACAATAAGCCGTTTGCTTATATCATCATGTTCTTTGGCAGACCAATCAAACAGCTTAATTTCGGCAGCTGCATTGGCAATAGCTATTCATATGCCTGTCTCGGTCTTTACCTCCAGGGTCTTAACCAATATGGATTCCCGGTTACCGAGGATGTCGTGAGCACCTATTGCAACTCCGATCTCCTTCCATACGGTTTAAGATACGATAACCGCGATGAGGCTATTTGCGGTGTCATGTTCAGAATTGACCCAGAAACCGATACCTCACCATACCACGTCGGTTACCAAGAGCAACTCCTTGGCAACTTCGTTGTGGAATTCGCTGACTGATCTCCTTTTTGTGGGCTCCTTGGCACCTTTCACCAGGGAGCCCATTTTTCGCTACAAGAAGTCCAAAATACAACGCTGAAAAAACAAATCATTCGACTTTCTTGCTCTTTCATAAAAATTTACAAATAGTATCAAATACTAAATGGATTGTTACACAATGACGAAACTTTAAATATTTGATGGATGAAAACACAAAGAAAAAAGTTGGAAAATGACTTATATACCCTACTATATGTCTATGGACTACCACGCCTTTAATGCCGCGATAAAAATCTGTTCTTTCTGGATAGCGATTATCCCGCTATTCTACACGCTCTCGCAATCGCACAAGAAAAGGCTTCAGCATTTCGCTTTCTTAGTGCTTGCGATATCGGTCGCAGGCCAATCCCTTTTAGGTGTCGCTTGGGAGTTCTTTTCTTTCTCTTTAGATAACTCAGAAACCTCATATGGCGTCTTGATGGTCTTCGAGATAGCGACGAGGATCTTCAATGTCGCTTTCATCACCGGTTACGCTTTCTACATCATGGTCAGCGTCCATGTCTTCTCAAAGAGCAACAGACTCTTGATGAACCTTTTCTGGGTTCCTGCCTATGTCCTCGCCATCTTCTTCCTCGTCAACCCAATCAACCATTGGTTCTTTGACTTCGAGTTTGCAGAAGGGCACTGGAACTACATCAGCAAATACGGGTTCGGCGCCATCGTCATCCATGCAGTCGTTTATGGCCTGGTTGCCGCATCCTTCTTTGGCATCAACCTCAATAAGCTCCCAAAGAGAAAAGCCTGGCCTCTTTGCTTCTTCAATGGCCTCGCCATCATCGGTATCGTCTATGGCGTGTTCTTTAGCCCAACCGATGCCGATTACCTCATGGAGGCCATCGTCGTCACCTGCATGCTCGTCTGGCTTGAGACCGATGGAACGATGCTTGATTTCAGAACCGGCTTCTATAACAGAACCGCTTTCTTAGGTGACAACGAGATGTCGATGAGGTCCCATCAAAAATACAAAGTCATCGGCATATCCCTCACCAATTACGATTCAATCCGCAGGGCTTTCGGTGAGGATACCGTCAATGCTTTGGTCACTGAAGCATCAAAACGAATCAAGAAACACGTCAAGAGAACCGCTCCATATTATCTTGGTAGGGGAAGGTTCGCTTTCTATTACTACGAGAAGGATGAGGAAGAGATCGAAAGCTACCTCGAAGAACTCAAAGGCATACTTATGAGCCAATTCGATGTTCTTGCTCAGAACCACGCCCAGACGGCCTGGCTCATCTCTCTTGCTAAAGTTCCTGAGGAAATCAACACAATCACAGGTCTTTACGACTTATTCTCCGGCAACACCGAAGAGATGGACGTCAAGATCAGACGTGGCTCTGACTTTGCTTTCATCGCCAGAAAGAATGATGTCATGGCCGCTTTCAAGAGAGGTCTTGAAGAGCATAACTTTGAAGTCTACTTCCAGCCTATCTGGGATGCTAATAACAATAGAGTTGTGACGGCAGAAGCCCTTATCCGTCTCAATGACCCAATACTTGGAAGAATCAACCCAGCCGAATTCATCCCAATCGCTGAAGCAAGCGGAGATATCCGTGAAATCGGCGAATTCGTCTTCAGGGAAGCGTGCAGATTCTTCAACCGTTACAAGCTCCAAGATGAAGGCCTTGATTTCGTCTGCGTCAACGTCTCCGTTCATCAGTTACAGCAAGACGACCTTGCCGAGCATTTCACAAGGATTGCTAACGAAGAGAATGTCGATGTCAGCCATATCACTTTAGAAATCACTGAAAGTGAGAACGCTGAATCTAACCCAATTCTTCTCAACCAGATCATCAAACTCGTCAACGCGGGATTCAAACTCTCGCTTGATGATTACGGAACTGGATATGCTAACCTCGCCAGACTCACCAACAGTGATTTCACATCCATCAAGATGGATCGTTCCCTCTTACTCAACAGCACAACCGAGAAAGGCAAACGCCTTCTCAAAGAGTCCATCGGCATCATGAAAGGCTTTGGCTTCAACGTTGTCCAGGAAGGCGTTGAGACTAAAGAACAGCTTGAAGAAGTTATTTCTTATGGCGCTGATCTTGTTCAAGGCTATTACTTCTCTCGTCCAGTGCCAGAGGAAGAATTCCTTAGGACGGTGCGTTCCATTAACGAAGAAAGAAAAGCTTAACCGCTTCAAACGAGGCGGTTTTTTCTTATCTGTTGACTTATTGACTTCGACCCAATCAATCCCTAATATGTAGGTATCCGCCAAAGCCAGTAAGTTCTCCAAGATCCGGAGGCCTCCGAACGCTTGGCATTTTTTTAATGCTCTAAGCATGAATTAGTGTCGCAATACAAAAACTCCCTACGAAATTGGTGCTAGGATATTTACAAAGATTATCTTTTATCACATAAAATCGGCAAATTAGAGAAAGATTGATTTTAGGTGGGTTTATAAAGCCCTAGTTTAATGAATTTATTGCTCAGAAAACTGAGAATATAAAAAATAAAAGCGACCCACTTAATCCGGGTCGTTTTCAATTATTTCAAGCATTTGTCTGGGCGTTACGACAAACTTTTTGATTGGGTAGTGCCTTATGTTTCCGGTGACAAGGTAGGCATCCATGGTTGATCTGCCGCTTAAAGCGATTTCAAAGAAAACGATATCGTCTTCGTCCGGAAAGGCTTCGTCAGTGTGTTCTCTAGGAAGAAAGATGGCTTTTGCCCTTATGTTTTCGATGAGGGCTTCGGCTTGGCCGTCCTCAAAGCCAAACTTGTTTCTCGTGAGAACGTCTTCATACTCGGAGATTATCTCTTCGTTTAGCAGGGGAACAATCCTTCCGAGAAGGATCATATCGATGATCTGTCCTGGGATCGAATCGCTTTTGAGCATTGATGATACAAGGACGTTCGTATCGATGACTGCGTAGTATTTCTTCATTATTTCCTGACTTTCCTTTCTTTTCTCGCTTTGGCGATTTCCTCATTGATGTCATCTAAGGTCATTTCGGAGTTTCCGTTACGTTCCGAAGTCTCTCTCATCGATCTGACTGCGGCCATGGCCTTCAAAGTCGATTCATCGAGCTTCATGTCAAAAGGCATTCCGCCTTCGGAAATGGCTTTCTTGAGAAAAGACCTAATTGCAGTGGAAAGGTCCATTCCTAACGCTTCGAATAGAGTGACAGCGGCTTCTTTTGTCTCCGAATCCACTCTGACTTGAATGAGTTCCATTGTTTCACCTCCCTTCATTTACATTGTAATTACATACCACTTACAACGCAATATAAGAGATTCGCTTAACAACGAGAGGTTTTTTCGCCTCCATATATCCATATAGTGGCCTAACTTGTCTTTTTTCGGCGAAAAGCGTTTTGTTTTCACCCTTCCCAATGGCTATTGCCCATTATTTGTTGCATAGTGAAGATATGGATTGACATATCCTACTCAATAATCGAATCTTAAAAGCGAAAAGTAAGGAGCTACATTCGTATGAAGATGAAGAAACTATTTCTTGGTGTCTCGTTCCTCTCCCTTTTGGTTTTGGGCGCTTGCGAAAAAGGAATCCCGAACATCGACAAAACGGATTATTTCAAAGAGTACTCTTTCGATACAAAAGCAACGAAGGAACAGACCGACGCCATCGTTAACGGAATCAATAGTGGAGCGAATTTCTTCTCATCGCTGAGCATAAAAACCGAGGCTTATGAAAAGAGCAATCTCATAGAAAGATATGAGACCGGCGATTCCAAAATAAAGATATTGGAAGATAAGAACAACTTAGACCATTTGATCAAGGAGACGACTGCTTCTTCTGATAGCCAGACCAAAAGCAATGGAACGACGGTAAAACAGTCCGAAAAGTCTGTCTCGACGGAATGGGACGCTGGCGGCGGAAAAATCTATTACATGTCGAGAAGAACAACCAATGGCAGCGAGGAGGAAAGCGCGAGTTATTCTTCAAACTCAAGCGGATCAATAACAAGTAACAAAGACCGCAAGATGGACGCCATTAAACAGTTGATAATAACTGGCATGTCGAGTTTTAATGCTGCGAACTGCTATGCAAACAAGGACGGTTCCTTTACTTGTGTAGCAAGCAGCCAAGTTACGAGAAACGTGACTGCGGTGGAATGGGGCAATTCAACCAAAGAATACATCCGAGAGACAAGGTCACAAGCCGTCTCATTCTTCGATAAGGATTATCGACTGACAAAATACTATTCCTACCAGGAAGCAACCACGAACAGAGACGTTTCGACTGGCGAATGGTACGATTCGGTTAAATTAATCGGTTTCACTTACCGTTTGTACGAATACCATTACGGAAACAGAGAATCCGCGAGCATTAGCGAATTAACGAAAAAAGCAAACTCCATCAACAACAAAAAATAAGGGCACCTTTATTTGACAAAACGATCAGGGATTCCCTGGTCTTTTTCGTTTTAGATGAAAAGAATTATCTTTTCAACTATACTTTGAGCTGTGTCGGAGGAAAAGAAATGAACTACGATTGGGATCTTACGAACATCTACAAAACCGAAGAGGATTTCGAAAAGGATTTGAAGACCATCGAAGAGGAAATCATCCCTTCAATGGCGAAAACCAAAGGAAGACTTAATACCGAAGAAGGACTTTGTGAATACTGCAAAGGCTCTTTAGAACTCGAAAGGCTCCTTCAGCCTGTCTATATGTATGCGGCTTGCGCTTCTGACTTAGACAAAAGGAACCTTGAGGCGAACAAGAGGCTAGGAAGGGTGATGATCCTTTTCCAGAAGCTAGGGGAAGGCACCTCATTCGCTGAGCCTGAGATCTTAGCCTTAGGGCCAGCCAAGGTCGCTGAGTTCTTTAGGAACCACAAAGAATACCAGGGACTCGATTTCTCATATGTGAAGCTCTTCCATAACCAGAAATACGTCCTTGATGGAAAGACTGAGGAAATCCTTTCCAACTACAACCCTCTCTTAAGAGGTCCTAGAAGCCTTTACTCAACCTTAAGCACCGCGGATAGAATCAACTCTAAGGTCACTCTCGATAATGGAGAGGAAGTGGAGGTCAACACCTCTAACTGGACTGGCTTAATGGCCTCTTCCCATAGCGCAGCCGAAAGAGAAAGGATCTTCAACGCTCTCTACAAGAACTTCGATGAGCATAAGAACACCTACGCTGAGATATATAACCTTCTCCTCCAAGGCGAATACGCTGAGGTGAAAGCAAGAGGCTACGATTCCATCCTTGCCTCTCACTTATACGCCAATAACATCCCATTATCTGTTTTCCACAACCTCATTGAGGTTGCCTCAACCCATAACGAGGATGTGAAGAGATATTTCGCTCTTAAGCAGAAATACCTTGGCTTAGAGAAATACCGCACCTACGACAGGTTCCTCGAACTTGCTAGAAGCGACAAGCATTACACCTACGAGGAAGCCCGTGATATCTTCTACGAATCCATCAAGTGGTATCCAGAGGATTATCAGAAGAAAGCCCATGAGGCCACCAAAGAAGGATATGTTGATGTCAATATCAAACC
>CAMKAQ010000054.1 GCA_946410525.1 uncultured Caryophanales bacterium
TGCTCTACGAGCTTGTCGCTCATCTTCTGGTAGAGGTATGCGCCGCGGTTGCCAAGGTTTGGTAACTTGAGGAGCATCGACTGAACGAGGTGGAAGCGATCAACTTCATTCTGGACGCGGACGTCGAATGGAGTGGTGATGGTTCCTTCTTCGTGGTAGCCATGGACGTGGATGTTGTGGTTGTGACGGCGATAGGTAAGCTCATGGATGAGGGTTGGATAGCCGTGGAAGTTGAAGATGACAGGTTTGTCTTTGGTGAAGAGCATATCGAACTGATCATCGCTAAGGCCATGCTTATGGAGTGATTTTGGCTGAAGTCTGAATAAGTCGACGACGTTGATGAAACGGATCTTAACGTCTGGGAGTTCCTTATGCATGATGTCAGCAGCGGCAAGGGCCTCAAGGGTTGGGGTCTCACCAGCGCAGGCTAAGACGATGTCTGGTTCCTGGTTCTGGTCATTAGAGGCCCAGTTCCAGATGGAGATGCCTTCGGTGCAGTGCTTAACGGCTTCTTCCATTGATAACCACTGTGGACGTGGATGCTTGGAAGCGATGATGACGTTGACGTAGTTCTTGCTGCGTAAGCAGTGGTCCATCGTACTGAGTAAGCAGTTGGCATCCGGTGGAAGATATAAGCGGACGACGTCGGCTTTCTTGTTGGCGATATGATCCATGAAGCCTGGGTCTTGGTGGGTGAATCCGTTATGGTCTTGCTGCCAGACGGTGGAAGCAAGGATAAGGTTAAGGGAAGCGATTTCCTCTCTCCAAGGAAGCTGGTTGCAGACCTTGAGCCACTTAGCGTGCTGGGCGACCATGGAGTCGATGATACGGGCGAAAGCCTCATAGGAAGCGAAGAAACCATGACGTCCGGTGAGGAGGTAGCCTTCAAGCCAGCCTTCGCAAAGGTGCTCGGAGAGCATGGAGTCGATGACGCGGCCATCGGCGGCTAAGAATTCATCGGTTGGGAGGGTTTCGGCATCCCATTGACGATCGGTGACTTCGAAGATGTGGTTGAGACGGTTGGAAAGGGTCTCGTCTGGTCCGAAGACACGGAAGTTTCTGGCGTCTTTGTTAAGGGTGATGATGTCACGGACGAAGGAGCCAAGCTCGATCATGTCCTGACCTTCTTTGGCGCCGTGCTCTTTGACCTTGATGCCATACTTACGGAAGTCAGGCATACGGAGGTCACGGAGAAGGAGACCGCCATTGGCGTGGACGTTAGCGCCGATTCTGGCATTGCCTTTTGGGGCTAATTCGCAGATTTCTGGGAGGATATGTCCTTCGGAATCGAATAATTCCTCTGGCTTATATGAACGGAGCCACTCTTCAAGCTGAGCGAGCTCTCCGTCTTTGTCCATTGGGAGTGGGACTTGGTGGGCACGGAAGGAACCTTCGACCATCTTGCCGTCGACGAATTTTGGACCGGTCCATCCTTTTGGAGTGCGGAGGACGATCATTGGCCAAGTTGGTCTCGTTGGGTCGTTGTTCTCTCTTGCGTGCTTCTGAATGGCTTTGATCTTCTCGATGCAAGCGTCGGTGGCCTCGGCCATCGCTTTGTGCATCTTCATTGGATTATCGCCTTCGACGAAGTATGGTTCCCAGCCCATACCATGGAGATAGCTCACAAGCTCTTCGTGAGGGATGCGGCTAAGGACGGTTGGGTTAGAGATTTTGTAACCGTTGAGGTGAAGGATTGGAAGGACGGCACCATCAGTGATTGGGTTGAGGAACTTGTTGCTCTGCCAAGAAGTGGCGAGAGGACCAGTCTCAGCCTCGCCATCACCAACGATGACAGCGGCAATCAAATCTGGGTTATCGAAGACAGCACCGAAGCCATGGGCGATGGAATAGCCAAGCTCGCCGCCTTCGTTGATTGAACCAGGGGTCTCAGGAGCGCAATGGCTTGGGACACCGCCTGGGAATGAGAATTGTTTGAATAATTTCTTAAGACCTGCCTCATCTTGGGAGATGTTTGGGTAGATCTCGCTATAAGTGCCATCGATGTAGTCGTTGGCGATGAAGAAGTTGCCACCATGTCCTGGACCGCTCAAAAGGATGAGGTCGAGGTCATATTTCTTAATGGCTCTATTCATGTGACAGAAAATGAAGTTCTGTCCAGGAACTGTGCCCCAGTGGCCGACGATCTTCTTCTTAACATCAGCCTCAGTTAATGGGCGTTTGAGTAATGGATTGTCCAACAGATAAAGTTGGGCAGCGGAAAGGTAATTGGCCGTACGCCAGAAAGCGTTTAACTTCTTGAGATAGCTTTCGGTGATAGGTCCCTTTTCTTCGATTTCTTTTACTGACATATCTTTACTCCTGCTAGCGCGGTTCTCACCGCGTCGTATATTTTACGCGCCAATACGCACGAAGTAAAACGACATGCTTGTCGATAAACTGGTTACAAATTAAGTTTATAGGTTAACCTATAAGATAAAAGTTAGGCTCTTGTATCCATAAAGAGCTTTTTTCGTTTTTCAAGCTCAGTGAGGACAATCTCATATTCTTCTTTTTCGAGTTCCTCAGGGTCTTCGTCAATCAAGATTTGGGTCTTAAATTTTGTCTTGTCGTCATACTTAGACCATTCGGCGTCGTTATAAAGATTCGCCATGTCGACGATCTCCATGGCCTTTTTGTCGGTCCTTGCGTATACCGTCAAAGTGGCACCGAATTTCTTACTAAAGAAAAGGTACTTGTTTATCAGGTGTTTCTTGGATTTTTTGTCCATGGTCTAAAAAACCGCTAAGGAATTGCAGGGGATTTTTATTTGATGAATGGAGCGAATGGGATGCCTAAATTGACGTTGCTTAAGACGATGAAGGCAACGTAAGAACCAATGAGGATGGTTCCAAGGGCATAGAAGAGGATTCTGTTCTGGATTTTGCTTCCATCGACGCCTTTGATAAGAAGGATGAGGGCGGCAAGCAAAGCGATGAACTCAACCGCGCCAAAGACGATCATCATGGAGGCGCTCTGGTCAAAGCGATAGACATTGGTCTTGCAGCTGAAGGAAAGAGCATCAGAGAAAGTAAGAATGAGGAAGTTGAAGATGCAGCTTCCGATAAGGTCGCTATAAGCGGCTTGGAAATTCTTCTTTCTGGCGAGGTTGATGGTGGAAGTAAGCTCTGGGAGAGATGTGGCGACACCAAGGAAGAGCGCACCACCAAACGAAGCGCCAAGATCATACTTCACACTGATCCCATCAGTGAGGTAGGTAAGGAAGATTGAAGCGGCAACAAGGACGACAGCGAAGACGACGAAGAGAATGACGGCAGTTCTGAGAGTGATCTTGCTCTCTTTCTCTTCTTCCTCTGGTTCTTCGATCTTCGGGGTCTTGATGATTGAGACGACATAGACGGCGATGATAAGGAGACTCACAGGATTGAAGTAACCAAGTAGCCATCCATTAGGAACGAAGATAAGGCCAGCGATTGTGGTCAAAACATAGAGAGCACCGCTGAAAGCCATGCTCACAAGGAAGTATTTCGAGACCTTCTTCTCAACCATTTTCTTGAAGAAAAGGAAGAAGACGATAGCGAAGATCATCATATTGAAGAGATTGCTTCCAAGGACATTGCCAAGGACGTAGTCATTGTTCTTGACGAAGACGGTCGCCGTCAAAGAGGAGAATAATTCCGGGAGAGAGGTGACTGCGGCAAGAAGAACACCACCGAGGAAGGCTCCTGAGATGTTGCTCTTTTTGTCGATGATATTAAGGAAATCACTTAGTTTAAGTGAAACAAATACTACGATCGCAGCTGTAACGACGTAGAGAAGTATAAGTGGGAAATCATGTAATTCAGCTAAACCTGATAAAACGTTCATGAGAGTATTTTAAGTCTTTGTAGAGAAAATGAAACCCTTTTCAGGAGAAAGAAAAAGGACTGTCATTTTGACAGCCCTTTGATTAAGCAAATAATGCGTCGAGGTCAGCGATGAGGAGCGGGAGTTCATCAAGGGATTTGACTTTGGCTCCGCTTGCAAGGGCGTGGCCTCCGCCTCTCCATTTGTTTGCGACCTTCGAGATATCCTTGGCTTTGCTGCGGATCGAGAGCCTCCAGCAATAGTCTTTGACGCTCGATTTGTCCTCGGTCACTGAGCACCAGGCATTTACACCGGCGATGTTGCTGAAGAGGTTGACGTTGTCTTTGCCTTCCTCGCGGGTGATGCCAAGCTCGTGAAGGGTTTCATCGCTGAGGATGTAATAGGCGACTCCATGAGGGGAGACGTGGAAGTTAGAAAGGATATAAGCCTCAGACTTAAGGTCCTCAAGGCTTCTCTCATACATCTCTAAATAGATGGAGTTGATGTCGATGCCGGTGTCGATGAGAGCTTTGGCAACCGCGAAGGTATGACCAGAGGTGTTTCGATACTGGAATCTTCCAGAATCCCCGACAATTCCGATGTAAAAGTACCTTGCAGCCTCTTTGGACAAAGTCGTTCCTTCCCAAGAAAGAAGGATGTCGCACATCAGTTCAGCGGCGGCAGGTTTATTGATATCAAGGATAGGATGTTTGGCGATCTCTTTGATGAATGGGTGGTGGTCGACTTTGCAGATATATGAAGCGTATCTGTAGCGAGGATCGGCAATCCTTTCATGGTCACCAACATCACAGACGATGGCGAGGAATGGTTCTTTGAACCAACTCTCGTTTAGTCTCTCGGTCTCAGGGAAGATGCGAGGGGTGTAGTTGACGTGGTTGTCACCAAGGAAATGAACTTCCTTCTCTGGGAAGTTATCCCTGATGAAAGTGTATAAACCCATTTGGGTTCCCATCGCGTCAAAGTCAGGCCTGATATGGCGGAATATCGCAATTCTGTCATACCTTTTGATGGCTTGCTTAAAGAGGGAGAACTCTTTTTTGTGCTCTAAGGCGTAGGCTTTGATGAGTGGGTCAAGTTTCATTAGAGGGTTCCTTCTAAGGCCTTCATGCAATCACGGGCGATCATGACTTCCTCGTCAGTTGGGATGACAGCCACTTTGATGGCAGAGCCTTCCTTCGAGATGAGTCCTTCCTTTCCGTGGAGTTCATTATTTTTCTCGTAATCGATCTTAAGTGCAAGAGATTCTTCAATTCTCTTAAGAACTTCCTCACGGAATTTCGCGGAGTTCTCACCAACACCTGCGGTGAAGGCGATGAGGTCAGCGCCGCCAAGACGGACGTAGTAAGAACCGATGTAGTCGGCGACTCTTCTGGCCCAAAGGGCGATGGAGGTTTTGGCTCTCTCATTGCCTTTGGCTGCAGCTTCCTCGACGTCGCGGGTGTCATTGGAAACGCCGCTGACGCCTAAGAATCCGCTCTTTTTGTTGAGGATATCGTAGACCTCGTCGTATGGAAGTTTGGCTTCATCGCAGAGGTAGTAGTAGACACTTGGGTCGATGTCACCCGAACGGGTGCCCATCATGATTCCGCCAAGAGGGGTGAGGCCCATGGAAGTGGCGACGCACTTGCCATTCTTGATAGCGCAAAGGGAAGCGCCAGAGCCAAGGTGGCAGGAGATGATTCTCTTGTCTTTGGAATCCTTGACGTATTTCTCGCCCTCGATGGCGATGAAGTTGTGGGAAGTGCCGTGAGCACCATATCTACGGCAATCGTATTTCTCGGTGAATTCGTATGGGATTGGGAATAAGTAATCCTCTGGTTCCATGCTCTGATGGAAGGCAGTATCGAAGACGGCGATGGCAGTGGCATTAGGAAGGGCGTCTTTGAAAGCGTGGAAACCCATTAAGTGGGCTGGAGCGTGGAGAGGATCAAGTGGGATGAGCTTGGTGATCTTCTCTTCGGTATCCTTATTAAAATAAGCGGATTTGCTGAAGTATTTTCCACCCTGGACGACGCGGTGGCCGACAGCCTTGATCTCGTCATAGGATTTGATGATGTTGAATTCGAGAAGGGCTTTGAGGATGCGCGCGACACCGACAGAGTGATCTGGGAGAGGAAGGGTTTCCTCTTTCTTCTCGCCGTTGAACTTGATGACGAAGTGTCCGTCATCGTGGCCGATTCTCTCGACCAAACCTGAACAAATAACTTTCTCTTCTGGCATCTCGTAGAGTTTGTACTTGATGGAAGAGCTTCCGGCATTGACTGCCATGCATTTTGACATAGTGAATTACCTCTTTTAACCGAGAAAGATTTTACTCTAAGTAAAGCCTAAGGGCAAAGGAAACAAATAATTGTCTTTTTCTTTTCTAAAAGAAACTTGTAACTTATAATTGTGGCTTAAGAAAGGAAGAAACGAGCATGGCATTCGGAATTCTTTACGATTTCTTAATGGGCCAGTCGATTGAGGCCTATCGTTTCTTCGGCGCTCACTTCGAGAAAAGAGGCACCAATACTGGTGTTGTCTTTAGGCTATACGCCCCATTAGCTGAGGATGTTTCCGTCATCGGCGACTGGAACGGCTGGGACGTCACCCGCGACAAGATGAAGCGCATCGACGATTCAGGAACCTGGGAGATCTTCATCCCATCTTTACACAACTACCAAGGCTACAAATATCATTTCAAGAACGCCAAAGGCGTCTATGTCGATAAGGCCGATCCTTTCGCTTTCTATAGCGAGATGCGCCCAATGACCGCTTCTCGTCTACTTGATGTCGAGAACTTCGCCTGGCATGACGAAGAATGGCTTCAGACAAG
>CAMKAQ010000055.1 GCA_946410525.1 uncultured Caryophanales bacterium
CTTAGATAACAAAGGCCATGATGATTTCATGAAGAGATGGACCTTCAGAAGCGAGAAGCGTGACATCAAGATCGAATTCACCCCTCTCATCAACCGCCATAGCGATTCAAACCTCTTGGTTATCAGGTCAAATCAGAACCAGGTATTCGGCCTCTTCAACGGCACAATCCGCCTCCCAGACAGCGAGAAGATGGTCATCATCGAAGATGCGCCTGGCTTTGCCGAAAAAGTCTATAACCGCTGGTAAAATGCTTGACCTCCCTTTGCTTACCCTTTAATATATGGGGGCGCTCTCAAGGCGTACCTATTATCGCGGGGTAGAGCAGTGGTAGCTCGTCAGGCCCATAACCTGGGGGTCGGTGGTTCAAATCCACCCTCCGCAACCAATCAAAAAACAGGACGTTTCCGTAAAGGCGGAGATGTCCTTTTTTTCTTGCCTTATATGCAATAATCGTTTGAATATGATTCTTTGGCGGATTCGACTAGCAAATTTAAGGTGGTTTTTGCCAGGTATTTTTCAAGTTCTTTGTCGATCTTAACGAAAATCGTATCAATAGGGGCGTACCCTGTTGTTTCTTTGGTGAAGATAGACTCAGATACGGAAATAATGTCTTTTAGCGAGATCTGATAAGGTTCTTTGGCCAAACGATAACCGCCTTTGTTTCCTCTTGAGCCAATGAGCAGCCCATTGTTTTTGTATAAAGGAACGATCTGCTCCAAAAACTTTTTCGAAACGCCTTTTCTTAGGGCAACGTCCGATAAAGCAATAAAGCCTTCTTCATAATGTTCGCCTAGATCGACGAACATCTTAATCGCGGTAGTGGTTTTGGAAGAGAGTTTCATGGATGTATGCCTGATTGATTATATATTATCAGTGCCTTATAATATTGTAAACCTATTAAACCTATAGGAAAAGTATAAAAAAGGATAAAAGACATGAAAGTTTATTCAAAAATAATCGACACCATCGGAAACACACCTTTGGTGGAGCTCTCAAATATCGAGAAGAAATATGACCTCAAAGCGAAGGTCATCGCCAAAGTTGAACGCTTTAACCCAGGCGGAAGCGTCAAGGACCGCATCGCCAAAGCCATGATCGAGAAAGGCGAGAAAGAAGGCCTCATCAATCAACAAACCGTTCTTATTGAGCCAACATCTGGAAATACCGGCATCGGTTTGGCTATGGTCGCCGCCTCCAAAGGCTTAAGAATCATCATCACCATGCCAGAGACGATGTCCATGGAAAGAAGGAATCTTCTTAAGGCCTATGGCGCGGAACTCGTCTTAACCGAAGGCGCCAAAGGAATGAAAGGCGCTATCGAGAAAGCGGAATCCCTCGCCAAAGAAATCCCTAACTCATTCATCCCTTCCCAGTTCACCAATATGGCTAACCCAAACATCCATTATTTGACCACGGGTCCAGAAATCTATGCGGATTTGGACGGGGAAGTTGACTATTTCGTCGCAGGCGTCGGCACAGGCGGCACCCTTTCTGGCGTTGGCAAATACCTCAAAGAGAAGAACCCAAACATCAAAGCCATTGCCGTTGAGCCAGAGACCTCTCCAGTTCTCTCCAAAGGAACCCCAGGCCCACACAAGATCCAAGGCATTGGCGCAGGCTTCGTCCCAGAGACCCTTGATACCTCCATCTATGACGAAATCATCACCATCGGCAACGAAGAAGCCTTCGAGATGGGCAAAGAATCAGCAATGGTGGAAGGCCTACTCGTCGGCATCTCTAGCGGTGCGGCCATAAAAGTCGCCATCAAACTCGCTCAAAGAGAAGAGAATAGGGGTAAGACAATCGTCGTCCTTCTTCCTGACACCGGCGAAAGATACCTCTCGACCCCAATGTTCAACTAAGAAACTCAAACAGCATCGAACAATCGGTGCTGTTTTTTATTTGAGCCATAAATGTAAAAATTGGGTATAATTAAGACGATAAGAAGGAAATAGTTATGACCAAGTCAAAGAAGCTTTTATCGTCTTTATTCTTCGCCACCCTTTTTGCCACGACAGGATGTGTGACAAGCACACCTAAAGAAACATCGGAAGATCCTGATATCTATAAGGTCAATGAGGCAGAGTGGAATGCGGCCATCTCTTTCAATAACATCACCCATTATCGTTTCCGCCATGTCCAAAACGGCACAACCAACAATGTTCAGGTCAACGATGAGAGAAAGATCATCTATACCGAGCAATCGGAATACTGCAATACCTGGTATGTCAGGGAAGGCGGATACACCTACATGTATGACTGGATCCCTAGTGAGAATATCTATTACAAATACAAAGTAGGGGAATACAACGAGTACGATGGCTACGCAATGAACTTGGTTCCGTTCTATACGAAAGGCTTCAAATATGGCGACTTCACCTATCAAGAGGAGAACAAGGCCTATTATCAGCTACTCCCAGAAGATACGAGCGTCAATGCCACCATCTTCAAAAGGGCGTATTACTATTTCAAATACCAAAAGCTCATCAAAGTGGAGTACTTCGTCTGGGAAGATGAACCAGATGGACGTGACCTATATATCACAGTCGATTATTCGAATCCTGAGGATATAAACCTCCATGGCATCCAATACTTAGACAAGGGCGACATCAACGACAACATGTAAACAAAAATAAGCCAAAAAGCCCCATAAATAATTTTATTTGCGGTCAATTAGATTCAATAAGATTTGATGCTAGATACTTGATGATAGATAGTCTTCTTTCATAAAACTACACTGCCTAGTAATATCCCATATGTTTGAGCATTTTACGGCATTAGAATCAATTGTTTGTTAAAATATATGTAACCCTAACCCCAAAGGTTCTAAGGAGAACATATGAAAAAGAGATTTTTGCCTTTTTTGCTTTTTTCGCTTTTTGCGGTCTCTTCGTGCGGCGCATCTAGTGGAAAGCAGACATATATCGGCATCATTTCGGCAATGGATAACGAGATTCAGTTGCTCCTAAAGGAAGCGAACATCAAAGAAGAAAAAGATATCGCAGGGATCACCTATCACATTGGCACATTGAAGGACAAACCAGTCATTATATCGCGTTCAGGCATCGGCAAGGTTAATGCTAGCTCTGGAATCACGACCCTTTTGAATTCTTTCGACATCTCAAAAGTCCTCTTCACCGGTGTCGCGGGTGGCCTTAGGGACAACGAAGAAGTCCTTGATGTCGTGGTTGGCACGGAAGTTGTTGAGCATGACTATGGCTTCATCACAAACGACGGTTTTGAGTGGGGTGGTGGAGATCCAGGCAAAAAAGAGCCAGGCGAATACTATGAATGCGACAAGGACTTGGTAGATTTGGCCTACTCTTCCGCGCTTTCAGTCATGGGCGAAGATCACGTGTTCAAAGGTCTAATCGCAACAGGGGACCAGTTTATCGCCTCCTCGGAATACGTCGAATGGCTCACGAAGGAATTCGATGCCTACGCCTGCGAGATGGAAGGGGCCTCGGTCGCAAAAGTCTGCAAGAACTACAATAAGCCTCTTGCCATCTTGAGAACCTTAAGTGACAAAGCGGATGGCAACGCACATGATTCGTATGCCGATTTCGGGGATAGAGCAGCCGATCAATCGAGCAAGATCGTGATGAAGATGCTCGAGTCACTTAACTAAAAGAGGCAAGGAATGGATACCGAAACTAAGGAATGTGCTTCAGAAAGGAGAAAATATGACTAATTTTCAGGTTTACAAGAAGACATTGTCGTTCTCGCTTGTCATGTTCTTAGTGGGAATAATCTCACTAGCTGCCATGGCAGGTTTGATGACGGGAGGTTATTTCGTCGGTGATTTGATAGGCCTTGCCATCGGGTTTTTGATTGGCGTCGTCCTCATCATCCTCGTGAATATCTTCGTCAATAATCGCATCAAAGCCGCTCAGATTGCGATGATGACCAAAGGCGTCGTCGAAGGCTCTTTGCCTGAGCGAACCTTCCAAGAAGGTTTCAAAGAAATCGAAGGAAGATTTGGAAAGATTACCGCCTTCTTCTTCATCACTGGCGCCATCAAAGGCGTTTTTAGGCAACTAGGCCGAGTCATCACCGGAACTGGTAAGGCAATCGGCGGGCAAGCCGGCGAGAGCGTCGCCTCTTTGATCGATTCCGCGATCCAAACGCTCATCGGGTATTTATGCGATTGCTGCATGGGCTGGATCCTTTACCGCAAAGAAGTGGATTCTTTTAAAGCCGGGTGCGAAGGCGCGGTTATCTTCTTCAAACGTGGAAAGACCTTATTGACCAACATCGGCAGAATCTTCGGCATCGGGCTCGTTTCCTTCCTTTTGGTTGGCGGGGCCTTCACCGGAATCTTCTACTTGGTCTTCAATTCATTTCCGGCTATGTTCAATAGCCTTTCGACAACCATCTACCAGTTCCTCGAAAGCGGTGAGGGAGAGATTTCCCCATGGATGTATGACCCAGCCTTCTTAAAGTTCTACATCTCATTGATTTTCGGTCTCATCTTATGGTCAAGCTTCCATAGCGTTCTCGTCCGTCCGTTCATCTTGGTCGGCGTTCTCCGCAATTACATGGCAGCAGGCCAGAAAGATATCCCAACTGAAGCCGACTTCGAAGAACTTGACAGGAAGTCGCCGAAATTCGCCAAACTTCATAACAGAACATAGTTTTGCTAAGCAAGTTCTGCGATTAATCGCGGCAAAAGGCATTTAAACGGCATCTATTCACCATAGGTGCCTTTTTCTTTCGCTTTTCGAGTAGTAAAGAGCCCTAAGAATCTTTACAGATTTGGCATTTGCCCTAAAATGAAGACATCATGAGGAATGCCAATACGAGAAAAATGGACAGATTACTCGCTTTTTTGACCCTTGCTTGCATCCCTTTGGCTGGTTGCCAAAGCGGTGGGGAGTCCTCTAGTGATTCTTTTTCGTCTGCCGTTTCCTCTGAGAGCAATCCAACCTCGACATCTCTTTCTAGCGTAACATCTGACGGATTCGTCATTGGATTCAACGAAGGTGGCGGATTAAGTATCGACGGCTACAAAGGGAAGAAGATAGACGTCATCATTCCAAACTCGATTGAAGGCGTTGAAGTAGTTGCCATCGGGGTGAACGCTTTCGCCGAGAATGACACGATACGCTCGGTTACTATCCCTAGCAGCATCGTAACCATCGGTGAATCAGCCTTCATGCACTGCAAATCTCTAACTACGGTTACTTTCCTAGAAGGCTCATCGCTTACGACCGTTGAGAGGGCCGCTTTCCGTGATTGCACATTCTTAACAACAATCAAACTTCCATACGGCACCAAGAAAATCGGAGAGAGTGCGTTCTATAACTGTTCTTCCTTGGCTTCTTTTGTCATCCCAAACAGTGTGACTGGCATTTATAAATCCGCTTTTGAGCGTTGCAGCTCTTTAAGAGAGATCCAAATCCCTGGTGGTGCGGACGTCATCCCACAATCGTGTTTCGCCTATTGCCTTTCGCTTTCGCGTGTTGACCTAAACAAGGCAACCTTAATTGACCACCGCGCATTCGAGTACTGCGACTCTCTCACGGAAATCGATATTCCTCAAAGCGTTTATAGTATCGGCAGCGAGGCTTTTGCCTTCTCCGCCTTAAAATCAATCAATATCCCCGATAGCGTGACGCTCATTGGCAATGGGGCCTTCTCCAACTGCACTTCCTTAGAATCCGTCGACTATTCCAGTGGTATGACGCAAGTGGGAACGAGTCTCTTTAATTACTGCACGGCTCTCAAATCGTTTGTTATTCCTGAAGGCGTAACAACCGTTCAAAGCTCTGCCTTCCGCGACTGTCATTCCTTAGCTAGCGTAACTTTCCCGAATTCTTTGGTAGAGATCCACGCCCAAGCTTTCGAAGGTTGCAATTCCTTAACCTCGATCAGCATCCCTGGAGATTTTAGATACATCTATTACTACGCTTTCCGTGGGTGTTCTTCATTGGCTTCGGTCGATATTCCTAATGCCACGAGGCCTGTGATTTACGAACACGCGTTCGATGGTTGCTCTTCTTTGACCATGATCAACATTCCGTCTTTAAAGGATGCTGATGACTGGGTTTTCGCCAACTGCACTTCCTTAACTTCGGTAGTGTTCTCCGACACGTCGATTCCTGGCCACGCTTTCGATGGCTGCACGTCTCTTTCTTCGGTCGCTCTTCCTGTGGGCATGACCTATATTGGCCCTTATGCTTTTAGCGGCTGCATCGCCCTAACTTCGCTCGACATCCCTAACCCTAGCCGTATTGGCTATGTTAGCGAAGGCGTTTTTAAAGGCTGCGCCTCTCTTACCTGGGTCAAACTTCCTAAAACCGTGAGTTACATCGAATCTTTTGCTTTCGATGGCTGTACGTCTTTTGCCTACTTGTTCTTCGAGGGAACTAGCGAAGATTGGGAGAATGTCACCATCCACGAGAATAACGGCGGTCTTTCTAATGCGACTATCTATTTCTTTAGCGAGGCCAATCCAATAACGTCTGGCCATTATTGGCATTACGTCAACGACGTCCCAACCGCTTGGCAGTAGGGGAGAAAACCTAAAACAGAGATGATTGATTTATCTCTTTTTTAGGTTTTCGTCCCAACCGCTTGGCAGTAGGGGAGAAAACCTAAAACAGAGATGATTGATTTA
>CAMKAQ010000056.1 GCA_946410525.1 uncultured Caryophanales bacterium
TTCTTTGATTTCCATAGTTAATTTTAATCTAACACTCGAGGGGTTTAATTTCAGTAAAAAAGGCCAGATTCTTATCTGGCCTATCGATTATTCTTTATCGATTATTTGAGGAGCTTGGCGAATGTAACAAGCTCGGCGGTTGTGGCGTTGTCGCCACCGCTTTCGCCCTGGGCATTGAGGATCATGATGAGAAGGGCTAAGAAAAGGAAGAGAACGGCGAATCCGAAGGTAAGCCAAGTAATGACTTTCTCGGAACCACGTTCCTTGGTTTTGACGAAGACGTTAAGTCCTCCACCGGTGATAGCGCCAGAAGCACCTTCTGACTTACCGCCTTGGAGCAAGCTCAAAATGATCAATATGAGAGCGACGATGATAAATAAGATGTCATACCACTGCATAATACGAATAACTCCGAACGCTAAATGCGCTAGATAACTTTAGTATAGTTAGACCTTTTTCGCAATCAAAGATTCACTATACAATAGTGCTTCCTTTACTTTCCGAGATTGGCTTTCGTCTCGAGAATGATGTCGCGAATCTCCGCCGCTCTTTCGAAATCGTAATTCTTCGCGGCTTCTTTCATTTCTTTCTCAAGGAGCTTCAAGCGCTTCTCAATCTCGCTTCTCGACATCTTGCCAGACATCTTGGAGAACTCTTCCTCGTCTCTGTCGTTATTGGTGAGAGGAGGTCTGATCTCTTTGATGATGGTCGTTGGGACGATGCCATATTCATCGTTGTAGGCTTTTTGGATGCTCCTACGACGATTGGTCTCATCGATGCACTCCTTCATCGAGCGGGTAATCGTGTCAGCGTACATGATGACTTTGCCATGCGCGTTTCTGGCTGCACGTCCCGTAATCTGAATGAGGGAGGTCGTTGAACGGAGGAAGCCTTCTTTGTCGGCATCGAGGATGCAGATCAAAGAGACCTCTGGGATATCAAGACCTTCTCTTAGAAGGTTGATGCCGACAAGGACATCGAATTTGCCCTTACGGAGTTGATAGATGATCTCGGTTCTCTCGAGGGTCTTTGTCTCGTTTTGGAGATAAGTGACTTTGATGCCTTCGTTTTTGAGATAGGCGGTGAGATCCTCTGCCATCTTGATGGTGAGGGTAACGATCATGACCCTCTCATTCTTCTCAATGCGGTCTTTGATCTCCGCCATGATGTCATCAATCTGACCAAGAGGTTTTCTGACTTCGATTTCTGGATCAAGAAGACCGGTTGGACGGATGATTTGCTCTGCGACTTCATGTCCACAGAGGTTAAGTTCATATTCGCCTGGGGTTGCGGAAGTGCACACCACCGCATCAGGCATCAAGCTTTCGAATTCTTGGAAGTTGAGAGGGCGGTTATCGAGAGCGCTTGGCAAACGGAAACCATACTCAACAAGGGTCTCTTTACGGGACCTGTCGCCGTTAAACATTCCTTTGACCTGCGGGAAGCTGACGTGAGACTCATCGACCAAAAGGAGATAGTCCTTTGGGAAATAGTCCATCAAGCAGAATGGCCTTTGGCCAGGTTTACGTTTATCGATGTGACGGGAATAGTTCTCAATGCCAGGGCAGCGACCGAACTCCTTAAGGGATTCCATGTCTTGTCTTGTTCTCATTTCAAGGCGTTCCGCTTCAAGGAGTTTTCCTTCGGAACGGAAATATTTGAGTCTGTCTTCAAGCTCTTCGGAAATAGTGACACAAGCCTCTTCGATTCTCTTTCTTGTCGAAGCGTGGTCATAGGCTGGGTAGATAGGATAGGTGAGGTAGCTTTTATGGATTTCTCCGCTTAGCTTATCGACCTCGCAGATCTTCTCAACGTCGTCACCGAAGCAGTCGATGCGGATGTAGTAATCCGATGTGTACATTGGGCAGATGTCGATGATGTCGCCGTGGACTCTGAAGTTACCAGGAGCCAAATCGAAATTGTTTCTGTTGTATTGGGCTTCCACAAGTCTTTCAAAGAAACGTTTTCTGTCGAGAGTCTCGCCAACGCGGACTTCAAAAACAAGTCCACGATATTCTTCTGGGTCGGTTAAGCCATAAATAGCGGCAACCGAAGCAACAACGATTGTGTCCCTGCGTTCGATGATCGAGTTGACCGCGCTTGTGCGCATCATCTCAATCTCATCGTTCATCATCGCGTCTTTGGCGATGTAGGTATCGGTCTTTGGGATATATGCCTCAGGCTGATAGAAGTCGAAGTTCGAAACGAAATACTCAACCCTGTTGTGAGGGAAGAGTTCTTTGAACTCACCATATAGCTGCGAGGCGAGTGTTTTGTTATGGACAAGGACCAAGGTTGGTCTATTTAAGGCAGCGATGATGTTCGCGTCGGTGAAGGTCTTGCCAGTTCCGGTCGCGCCTAAAATGACCTGGACTTTTTTGCCTTCTTGAACACCTTTAAGGATTTTGGCTATGGCAGCAGGCTGATCGCCCGTAGGTTTGAAAGGAGAAACTAATTCGAAGCGATGGGTATCATCTATCGCCATCGTTCTTTACCTCATTTTCAGCAGGGTTTTGCTGGGAATTTTGCATTTTTGACTGCTTTTTCTTCCTGCGTCTTACGTAGAACGGCTCGAAGCCTTCTCCGTTAATGGTCTTAGCTTTTGTGAAGGAGACGAAGGCTCTTGGGTCCACTGTTGCAATGAACTCCCTAAGCTCGGTTGTTTCGTCTTGGTAGATGACGGCTCTAACCATCTTACGGTCTTCGCCAGTATATCCACCGACGGTATCAAAGAGGGTGGTTGAGTGATCCATCTCATCGATGACGAATCTATTAACCTCTTCGTACTTCTCGGTGATGATGTCGCAGATGACGAATTGGGTGGCATCGACATAGAGGAAGCGGATTGAGAGGGAGCAGACAATCGCGCAGAGGATGCCGATGCAAGAAAGGACGAAGTTATTTGGAACGCTAAGTCTGATGAGAGCGCCAAGAACAATCAAAGTAACATCGATGATAAGGCTTGATGCGTTTTCTTTGATTTCGCTATATCTAGCAAGAATGGCAGAGATGATATTGAAACCGCCAGTAGAACCGTTGCCATGGTAAGCAAGAGCGATACCAGCGCCGCAAAGGAATCCGCCAAACACTGCCGCAAAGAGGAGAGAACCAAGGGCATCTGGTCCTCCTGCTAAAGCAGATTCATAAATCTGAGTCATTCCAAAAACCTCACCGAGGTTCAAACGATAGATAAGGGAGAAGGTTGCTGGATAGACGATCATCGCAATGAGCGTGTGGGCGGAAAATTTCTTTCCAAGGACGATCAAGCCAAGGACCCAAAGAAGAACTTGGCAAACCGCGACAACGATATCAGTGCATTCAAAGCCTGTAGCGTTCTTCACGAAGAAGTTCACGATAATACCAACGGATGAAACGCCACCGGAGATGATATTGCATGGGGCGATGAATAAAGCGTCGCCAAAAGCCATGATGATGCAACCCAAAATAACGAGGAGGACGTTGCCCACTTCGCCAAGGATCTTACGTTGTTGTGCTGGAATTACTGACTGACTCATTTTGAATTATAGGAAAGGTTTTCTAAGTAAGCGTCGATGAATGGATCAAGATCGCCATCCATTACGCCTTGGACATCGCTTGTCTCATGGTTCGTGCGGTTGTCCTTAACCATAGTATAAGGGCAAAACACGTAGGAACGAATCTGAGAACCCCATTCGATGTTCTTTTGTTCGCCGACAACGGATTTGAGTTTCGCTTCGCGTTCCTCAATCTTTCTCTGCATGAGTTTGTCGGCAAGCATCTCCATACAGGTCTGTTTATTGAAGAGCTGGCTTCTTTCGACTTCGCAAGAGACGACAATGCCAGTTGGAAGGTGAGTGATACGGACGGCAGAAGAGACTTTGTTGACGTTTTGTCCTCCCGCACCACCGCTTCTGAATGTATCGACTTTGAGGTCTTTTGGATCAATCTCAACATCGCTGATCTTACCGAATTCAGGGATGACGTTGACCGAAGCGAATGATGTATGTCTTCTCGCGTTCGAATCGAATGGAGAGATTCTAACTAAACGATGGACGCCTTTTTCTCCTTTAAGGAGACCGTAGACGTTCTTGCCGCTGATCTTCACGGTCGCGCTCTTAAGGCCGGCTTCTTCGCCTTGCTCATAAGAGAGAACCTGCCACTTGAAGTGATGGGATTCAGCGTAACGGTTGTACATCCTGAAAAGCATGTCCGCCCAATCGTTGGCTTCGGTTCCGCCAGCGCCTGGGTGAATATCGAGGGTGCAGTTGAAATGGTCATACTCTCCTCTAAAGAGGAGGTCGACTCTGAGTTCTTTGATTTTCTTTGAGAGTTCCTTCTCCATGCCTTCGATGAGGTCGCGCATGTCAGGAGTTTTGGAATCTGGATCATCAAGAAGAAGCGACAACTCATCGTAGTCGTTCTTGATGGTCGTGTATCCTTGGACTTTCGACTTGGCGTCGTTAAGTCTATTAACTACTTCTAAAGCCGACTTCTGATCATTCCAGAAGCCTTCTCTATTCTGTTCTTCGTCTAGTGCTGCAATCTCGGAATTTAACTTATCAAGGTCAAAGAGAACCACCGAGTTGCGAAACAAGTTTCCCAATGTTCTGGGCTTCTTGCTTTAATTCGACTAACTCTTTCATATATTCCTCTCTTATTCCTTTTTGTCCTCATTTGAGGCAGTTTCTGCAGGGGATTTTTGCTCAACACGGCCCGCTTTTTCTTGGGCTTCGGCATCAACAGCGTTTGGATCTGGCTGATGCTCGTGCTCAATATGAACCTGTCTTTGGAGCCTGACATTGAGAAGGTTGAAACAGGTATCAACAGCGGCTTTGTCGTTCATCTCTTTGAAGAGGTCATAGCCTTCGTTGACGTAATCCTGAAGTGGGTTTCTCTGAGCGTAGCTTCTAAGGGAGATGCCATCACGGAGATGGGACATGGTGTCGATGTGGCCCTGCCAGTTACGGTCGATGACACGTAAGGAGACAGTACGTTCGATGTTGTCAGCTTCCTTGATGGACCAGGTCTTTCTCTTGTCGAGATAGGCCTTGTAGAGAAGTTCGCCAAGGTCATCACCGGCTTCTTCATATGGAGCGTTATCGAATGCGTTCGCATCGATGGATCCTTCTGGCATGAACTGAGGCTCAACGAGTCTCTTGAGGTGTTCGCCAGAGATGATGCCGGCGGCGTTGGTTGGATCGATGGCTTTCTGAGCGAGGTAAAGACCTGTGGTCTTGAAGAACTCACGGATGAGGTCAACGATGTCTTCAGCCATAAGGATGGCGTCACGTTTCTTGTAGATGATGTCACGCTGCTTGGCGAGAACGTCATCGTAGTCTTTTAAGTTCTTACGGATGTCGAAGTTCTTACCTTCAATCTGCTTCTGAGCGTTGGTGACGGCGTTGGTGAGCATCCTGCTCTCGTAGGATTCGTCCTGAAGGCTCTTAACGAAGAGGTTGCGGAGATTCTCTGGAGCGAATCTTCTCATAAGCTCATCATCGAAGGAGATGAAGAAACGGGAATAGCCTGGGTCGCCTTGACGTCCACTACGGCCACGGAGCTGGTTATCGATACGTCTGGATTCATGACGCTCAGTGCCGAAGACGCAAAGACCGCCGAGGGCTTTGGTTTCATCGGTAAGCTTAATATCGGTACCACGACCTGCCATGTTGGTAGCAAGGGTAACGGCACCTTTCTCGCCAGCGTGAGAGATGATCTCAGCTTCACGAGCTTGGTTCTTAGCGTTCAAGACTTCGTGTGGGACACCTGCCTGGGTAAGGAGGGCGGAAATCTCAAGGTTCGATTCAACGGAGACGGTACCGATAAGGATTGGTTGTCCTTTGGCGTGTCTTTCTTTGACGGCCTCGACGAGGGCTTTGAGTTTGGCATCGTGGGTGGCGAAGATAAGATCGTCATCATCGATACGCTGAACTGGACGGTTGGTTGGGATGCAGATGACCTTCATGTTGTAGATGGTCTGGAACTCTTCTTCCTCGGTCTTAGCAGTACCGGTCATACCGGAGAGCTTCTCGTAGAGACGGAAGAAGTTTTGATAAGTGATGGTTGCGAGAACAACGGTTTCCTGTTTGATCTCAACGCCTTCTTTGGCCTGGATGGCTTGCTGGAGACCATCGTTGTATTCACGACCTGGCATGATACGACCAGTAAATTGGTCGATTAACTGAATCTTACGTTCGCTGTCGACCATGTATTCGACATCGCGAGCCATGATGTAGTTGGCTTTGAGAGCCTGGTGGATACGGTGGATGAGATCCTCGTTCTCAGGATCGTAGAGGTTTCTGACACCGAACATCTTCTCGGCTTTGGCAGTTCCTTCTTCGGTGAGGGAGCAAGCCTTATCTTTGATATCGATTTCGTAATCTCTGTCTTTGCGGAGATATTTGACGAAACGGTCAGCAACTTGGTACTGGGAAGCAGCACTCTTCTGACCACCGGAAATGATAAGTGGGGTACGGGATTCATCAACGAGAATGGAGTCGGCTTCATCGACAACGGTGAAATAAAGTCCACGGAGAACACGACCTTCAAGGGTTGGGGCCATATTGTCACGGAGGTAGTCGAATCCAAGTTCGGAGTTGGTTGTGTAGGTGATGTCGC
>CAMKAQ010000057.1 GCA_946410525.1 uncultured Caryophanales bacterium
AGACCTCTGGCGCGGCCACCTCTTTCGTCTTCCACGGCGAAGGAACCGCCATCAACAAATACTACGAGATCTTCACTTTAGAAAATGCGAGCAAGCAGCTCATTTTGACTCCGATGAGAGAAGATTTATGGCCGAAAGTGAAATCAGCGCTTGAAACACGTTTCAGTGTGTCTAAAGTAGCAAAAGGCATATCTTTCGCCATCAAGATTGACAGCATCATCGGAACCAATGCCTATAAATTCGTTGCCGACCAAAGGTCCTTACCTCTAGAAACCAAAGGAGATGATTCCATGGAACAAACAAAAAACGAGAACTACGAAGTCGTATTCGCCATCGTCAATGACGGCTACACCGATTTGGTCATGGAGGCCGCTAGAGGCGCAGGCGCTAGGGGCGGCACTATCATCAACGCCCGCGGAACCGGAAACAAAGAGATCGAAAAATTTTTCGGTGTCTCGATCGCTCCAGAGAAACAAATCGTCATGATTTTGGTTCCAAAAGACATAAAAGATGCGGTTTTGACGGCGATTTATCAAGCCGCAGGCCTCAACAGCAAAGGCCAAGGAATCGCTTTCTCTGTGCCAGCAACTGACGTTGTGGGCATTGTCGAAAACGTCCAAAAAGAGGAAGATACTTCAAGTAAGCAAAATTAGGAGACTATTTTGGAGACGTCAGAAACCACAGCAAAACTATCGAGCTTACGCAAAACGACCTTTGGTCAGTTCATGCGTGAGAAGTTCCCTTTCCTGTTTAACATCAGGAGTCTTTTCTATTTCTTCTGGCTTGTCTTCTTCGTCGGCATGGCTTGGATGGCCTATGGCCTTGTGAATAACTCCTTCACCCAGTTCTATCCGTGGACCGACTATTTTGGTCAGTACGTCACAATGACCTTCTACTACCATGACGTTTGGCACGGCTTCTTCAAGACGGGTTATTTTGAACTTTATTCTGCGAATACATATCTCGGTTCAGACAACATCGGTTCGAATTCTTACTATGGCTTATTCGACCCGTTCCTTTTCATCTGTTACTTATTCCCTCGTTCCTGGATTCCTCAGACCTTCGCTTTAGCGACCATGGTCAAAGGAGCAGTGGGAGCAATGGCGATGCACGCTTACCTCAAATACATGGGGGTCAGCGAAAGCACCGCAAGAGTCGGCGCTCTTGCTTTTGCCTTCAATGGCTGGGTCAACTACTTCGTAGGTTTCCCTTCCTTCGTCTCTAGCGCCTTCACATTCCCTCTCATCCTTCTAGGCATTGAGAAAGTGGTTAAAGAAAGAAAGCCAATGACTTTGATCATGGGATTGTTCCTTTTGGGAATCATCTCGTTCTTCTTCTTAGTCGTCGCTTGCGTTTGGGGCGTCATCTACGCCTTATGGCGTTACTTCTGGACCATCAAAAAGAGGACTGTCAAAGAGAACATCTGGGTCATCGTCCTTGGCGTCGGTGGTTTTGCGATCGGCATTCTCTTGTCTGCTTGGACGCTTCTCCCATCAGTCAGAGAATCCGCTCTCTCAGGAAGAACCTCCTCAATCGGCAAAGGCTATTTGGACGCCATCCTTGCCGCTTTCAAAGACAAAGACTTCAAGACCGTTCTTGGATATCTCTTCGAGCCTGTTGGCCGTAACCCAATCAGAGAGATGCAAGCCTTGCAGGCTTTCTTCTATCCAACTATTGGTTACATTGAGCTTCCTTTAGCTGGAAGCGGATACGATTCCTGGACTTCTAATGCGTTTATCTACACACCTTTGGTGATTCTCTTCTTCATCGCGTTTGTGAACTCGATAAGGAACAAGAAGATCGGCGAAATCATCGCTGTTCTCCTTTGCGCTTACCTCATGCTCACCAACTTGGCTTACTACATGTTCTACGCCTTCACGGGTGATGGATATGGACGTTGGTTCATCGTTCTTGTGCCGTGTGCCATCTACTACGCATGCCGAGAGCTTGACCACATCAAAGAAGAGAAGAAGTGGGTTATCTTTACCGGTGCGTTCATCGCTCTTGCTTTGGCAATGACAACCTGGATCCTCACCATCATCTTCGTTCAGGATCAGCATTACGATGAATGGCTTGATCCATATTGGCCATCAACCCTCACCTACGTCCCATATCAGATTAGAGACAATAACGGCATCATCCGTTCCTGCTTGTGGATTGTTTTCTATCAGCTTGGCATGGACTTCATCGTCGGCATGGTCATCTTCTTCATGAAGAACCACAAGCATTTGAATAAGGTTTTGTTTGGGATAATTGCAGTTGAAACAGTTCTTTGGGGAAACATGTCCTTCGTCTATAAAGGCACTTGGAGCTACAAGTGGTGGAATGGCGGAGAAGAAGTCAGAAATCAATTAACGGAGTTCGGAGAGAACCTTTTAGAAGAGGATTCTGGCTACTACAGGACCTATTACGATGATATCCGTGACAGGAACAGCCCATACATCTGGCACACGAACGGATGCGCGACTTTCCACTCCCTTTTCAACTACGACGTCGCTCAGCTTTCTTGCTACATCGGAGCCAATAGGCCAATCGAAGTCAGGGATTCCGCTGAAAATAAATACGCCTACGGCGAAGTCTACACCTCCAAATCCTGGTCGGCTTTCTATGGCCACAAACGCTTTGGCACCGACCTCGCCCTTTCGATGAAGTATTACGCGATTGGGGATGAGGGTTATGGTGAAAAATTTGATGGAGTAGCCGAAAACGTCCCATGGGGTTCTGAGCTTGTTTATGGCGACCACGCGAGTGCTTTCCGCCTCTACAAGAACCCATACGTTGAGAAGATGCCTCTCGGCCACGCCGTCGATCACATCTACAAACGTAACGTCAGGGAGAACACCTTCAACCAAGGCGACGACTTCTTGACCATAAGCTCTTCCGGATATATTACCGGCGGCTCTAGAGAACTTTTAAGGAATGATGAGGTTCTTATGACAGGTGCTATCCTTGAAGACGCTGATGCTGATGCCCTTATCGCCGAAGATTCATCCTTCACTTTAGATACTCCAAACGAGAGCAATTCTTTATTCACGCCTGTTAACTACTTTGGTCAAATCTATGAGTGCAGAACGCCTGTTGCTAGCAATAAGTTTGAGTGGTGGGGCCCGCATGATAATCATTTAGGCCCAACCTATTTCGCCGACATCATCGATAACGGCGTCAAGAGCACCTTCCATACCGAAGATGATGGCGACCAAACCAGATATGTCGACACAAAAGGCAATTACATCACGACAAAGAGCGGATTCAGCTCAAACAAAGAGTTCAAATATTACGGCGATACCGACATCGTCGCTTTGACCCCGGCTAACGGAGACAAATACTTCAACGAAGACTGGGGTGGAGCTTGTTTCTCGCTTGATTACAACCTTCGTGCCAACAAATACAAGACCAGGGTCTACATGGTCGGCGATAGAAAGAAGGAGAACGGAGAAATCGAAGAGAACGTTCTTCTTAGCTACGAATACTGGCTTCTCGACAACGTTATTGGCTACCGTATCGGCAACAGCTATTCCAGCGACATCTTCCAGATGTATCCAGATGGAAGAGTCAAATACATTTGCTTCAACGCCAAACCAAGCGACTTCGCCCAAGGAACATTCCCTTCTTCCGTCTATATCCACAAAGCTGAGAGAAGCACAATCGAAAGCGCGTTCAACGTCATCAGCGACGATCAGCACAACCTCACCAACGTTGTCTATGACAAGAACAAGTTCACCTTTGAGAGTAACTTCCCAAGCCGCAAGGTTGTCACCACTTCTGTTGGTTATGATGCTGGCTGGAGTGTTAAGGCTACCGACGAGCAAGGAAACGTCACCTATCCAAAGATGCTCAAGGTCAACGGCGGTCTTGTTGGCTTCGTTGCCCCAGCAGGCAAGGTTTCTTACGAACTCACTTACCTCACCCCATATCTCAAGGTTGGCGCCTTCGCTTCAAGCGCAGCCTGGTTTGTCATCGCTGGCTACTCCATGGTGAGCTTCACCCTTGAGGTCAAAAAGAAAAGGAAAGAGTCTATGTCTGCTGAAGTCGCTGAGGAAAGCGTCCCTTCAACAAGCGAGCCTCTAAAAGAAAAAGAGAGCGAACTTCCTTCGCCCTCTAACTCTTAGTCCTTAAAGTTCTTAAGGTAGATATCGTAAACGACATTCTTCGGGATGTCGTTTTCTTTTGCGGTTTCCTTAATCGCTTCCTTTGAAGAAAGGTTTTCGAGTTTTTCCTTCAAAATCTCAACGATTTCATCATTTGAGATGGTTTTTGCAGTGGATTTTTGCTTTTCGACGATGATAACCATCTCTCCGATGAGGGTGCTTTCATCAAGCTCCGCCATTTCGCCTAAAGTGCCTCTGATATATTCTTCGTGCTGCTTGGTGAGCTCTCTGGCGATGACGGCTTTGCGGTCTCCTCCAAGGATGGAAGACATGTCTTTGAGGGTCGCTCCAATACGGTGAGGGGCCTCATAGAAGACAATCGTATCTTCTCTTGCTTTGAGAGATTCGAGTTCTTTCTTTCTGGCGGATGGTTTGCTTGGAAGGAAGCCATAGAAGTAGAAGTGGTCCGCTTCAAGGCCAGAACCAACTAAGCCACAGATCGCTGCGCTTGGACCATTGACGACAGAGACTTTGATTCCTGCTTCGATACAGCGTTTTGTGAGTCTTTCGCCTGGATCGCTGACGGTTGGGTAACCGGCATCGGACATATAGGCGATCTTCTTTCCTTCTTTTAGAAGGGAGATGATCTTTTGAGAGGCTTCTTCTTCGTTATGCTCGTGGCAAGAGATGAACTGCTTGTCTAAGCCGAACTTCTTCAAAAGGGAGCCACTGTTACGAGTGTCTTCGCAAGCGACGTAATCGATTTCCTTAAGCACTTCCAAAGCCCTTGGAGTCATTTCTCCGAGGTTTCCTATTGGAGTGGCAATCAAATAGAGAAGAGGACTGTTGCCAAAGAAATTAAGCTCGCGGTTTATCATTGCGGCGGTCATGCTTTCCCTGATGAGCGTTTCTTGTTAGCTCGTTATATTCGTCTAATGACAAATAAGCGACATCAAGCTCGGCTTTGAGTTTGATGGTCTGAGAAATGATATTGAAAGAATCGACCACGTAGTCGGTGCCGTTATATTTGACAGGGGTGCCTGGGCGAGGGAAGTTCTTTCTCGCTTCGGTGTAGAGATCGTCTTCGTAGTTAAGGCAGCAGATGAGTTTGCCGCACTGCCCAGAAAGCTTAGGGATGTTAAGGGTAAGCATCTGGTTCTTGGCTTTCGAGATGGCAATGCCATCGAACTGGTTAAGGAAGGTTGAGCAGCAAAGCGGGAGGCCGCAGGTTCCAATGCCGCCGACCATCTTGGCTTTGTCGCGTGGGGCTAACTGATGAAGCTCGATGCGGCACTTAAGCTGTGGGGCAAGGACGTGAAGAAGCTCACGGAAATCGACGCGGTTGTCCGCGGTGTAGGTGATTGTGACTTTCGCTCCGTCTAAGGTGTATTGGGCGGAGAGCAATCTCATTGGAAGATCAAGTTTGGTGACTTCTTTCTGAGTGATCTTAAGGGCGATGTCCGCTTCCTTTTTGCTCATCTCATAGTCTTCGAGGTCGAGGCTAGTTGGTCTACGGATGATTGGTTTGAGCTCAAGGCCGGATTTATAGGCGCTTGTAGGTTTAAGGGCAACGGAAATCTCGCCAAGCTCAAGTCCAGAGACGGTTTCGACGACGACTTTGTCGCCGATCACTAAAGTGTCATCATCGGTGCCGAAATAATAGGCTTTGCTGGCACCAACAAAACTGACTCCGATGAAATATTTATATGTGCTCATGATTTCGTCTTTATTCATAGTATGAATTCCTTGGTGATGTAGTTGATGAGGTGCTCGATTAATAGAGCGGTATTTATATTGAGCTCAAGATGGTTTCTGACCTTCATGATCTCTAAGAGGCTTTCCTCGAGGTGTGACCACTTTTTGAGAGGCTCAATAAGTTTAACATAAGAAGAAAGCAAAGGCGTTTGGTTTTGTTTGAGGGAGATTAAGTCCTTAAACGCCAAAGAAAGCATGTCTAAGAAATAACGGGCCTTCTTCTTATCGAGGTCTGGGATGATGCCTTTCTCAAAGAGATAGCAAGCTTCGCTTCTTGTTTTGGAAAGGGCTTCTAAGGCTAAGAGGAATGAATCTTTCGCGTTCTTGTATTCGGCGGTCTTCGATTCCTCAAGGACGAGGGGCGCGCTATTTGAGAAATAGGAAATGAGTTCCGCGTCCTCTAAGGAAACGCCTTCATCGACGGCTTCTTTGATGACCTCGTCGCGAGGGGAGAGGAGCATCCTCATGCACTGGCAACGGGAGATGATGGTCGGTAAGACTTTCGCCTCGTTCTCAGTGGTCAATATCGCGAACGTATGGGTCGGAGGTTCTTCCAAAAACTTTAACAAGGAGTTAATCGCTTCCACGCTCATGGATTCCACGAGATGGATGATA
>CAMKAQ010000058.1 GCA_946410525.1 uncultured Caryophanales bacterium
CCAAATACAAGATGCTTAAAGAAGGAAAGAAGCTTGAAGAGCTTCCTCTTCCATATTCCAAAGGATTCAACACGGTTGGCTTATGGGGAAGAAGCAGACACCCGAATTACCTTGGTGAGCAATCAATATGGGTTGGTGTATATATCTTCTCTATATCTGCTTTAGTGGGTGAATATGGAATAACAGGCATCTTCAATCTAAGTGGGATTGGTGCACTTCTGCTTATCTTACTCTTTATCGGATCCACCATCCTTGCGGAGAATATCTCCAAAGGGAAATACCCTGAGTATTCCAATTACCAAAAGAAAGTGTCCGTATATATTCCTTGGAAGAAATACAAAGACTAAAAAAGCACCTCAGTGAAATGTGTTTTTCACACAAAACGAAAGAACTTATTTCTTTTGAAGCCCAATTATCTCGTTATCGTAAAACGAGTCGTTATTGCCAAAATAATCGACAACAAGGAAAACAGATGTATTAAGCACATGGACGAAGCCGTCAGAGAAGGCGTGTGCTTTTTGTTTATTGACTATAGCATCACAGCAGGACTCGGAAAGATAATCGCCGTAGGAAGGCTTTGACCAATTGCCCGTCATCAAATAATTCATTTTGAAGACGTTTTGACAAATCAAAGAACCCATCTCTTTCTTACCAATGCAATCAAGGTGTTTTCCTGAAAGCTTGGTCTTGCCAGATACGCTTTTAAATTCATGGAATCCATTTAGTTTGACGGTCTTGTCTTTATATCTCTCATCAAAAAAGGAATCACAATATCTAAGAGATTCCATCATCGGATAATTTATATACATCTTTCCTATCGTCGGATCGGTTTCATTGTCAAAATATTGGGCCATCTCCCCTAGTGTTTCAAAATTATCCTTAACTATCTCTTCGAAGTTCCTTGTTTCTTCTTTTCTTTCGTGATGAGCGTCGCAATCGAAAATCAAATACGTATATGCGTAATCTCTGCTAAGCAAATCAGAGTATTCGGGATGAACTTCGGCAAGAACGTCTTTTATATCCGCGTTAAAGTCGTACGACTTCATCTTCCCATAGAGACCATAGATATTGGTTCCATAGACAAATATCTCGCCTTTGATTCCGTATAGCTTGAAAAGATGCTCAAAAAGATCTTTTTCCTTTTGGGCACCTTCAACGATTATCAGGATGTTTGGTTCACTCATGCAACAAAAGCACCATTGATGTACATTTTTTCGAGATTATGAGCTTCTCTTATCTCCTTTTTCGTTGCCTTGCTTAAACTAGTTATTCTCTCTTTTGTCATAATGAAGCAGCAGTCAGGTCTTGTTAACTTGTTCTGCATTAAATATGTATTGTGAGAAGTGAGAATTGTTTGGAATTTTCTGTTCTTATTTAAAATCTTTACCAGACTTTCTGAACTTTCATAGTGGAGGAAAGCATCGAATTCGTCGATAAAAAGAAAGGATAGGTCATCGAAAGAAGCGAGGCTCCAGGCATAGAACAAAAGCAAAGCAGAAGTTCCAGTTGACATTACGCTTTCGAAACGTTTCTTGTTGCCGTTTGGGAACACAACAAAGAGTTCATTTCTTCCGCCTACTTCCTCCCATTCGAGATTATATTCAATGCCGTTTTTTAGCAAAAATTTCTGGAAATCATCCTTTTTATTCTTGCTATAAATAATATCTGTGAGCGATTCATCGCTGTTGTTCCTATAACCAATAAATGCGTTTCCTTCGCTTAGGGATCTATACCAAAGCATTCGTTCTACAAAATGCACCATCTTATACAGCAAAGAGTCTTTGTCTGTAGGAGTGTTTTTATAAAGGTATTTGACGATTGATAGCCTGTTGTCAGGGAGATTGATTTGCAGATTGTTTTGCAGAGACTTATCTACAAAATTATTGTTTCTCTCAAAATAATTGAAGGATAGAACCTTATTGCCATTAAAAAAGAGCTCTTCCTCAATCAAATAGGAAACAGAACTTTTTTTGTATGAATAGACAACCTCATCTCCATCAAAGTCAAAAACGTATGTGAATGTTGCGGGTTCGTCCTCTCTTTCTGCGTTAATATAATCCTTCTTTGACGAAAGATTTGCGGAGAAGTTGTCAGTAAGATGTGCAACCAAATCAAAAAGAGCTAAGCCTAAATTACTTTTTCCAACACCATTTTTGCCATAAAGGATAGCTTTATTAACGAGCGAATCCTTAACTAATTCTTTGTTAAATTCATATTCATTTGAGGATAAATCAAAAACAATTTTTTCCTTGAATCCTCTATAGTTGGAAACTTCAAATCTTTTAAGCATACATTTTCTCCTAGGAGGATTATACACTGGATTTGGTCAAAAGGTAGGGTTTCCGTAATTTTTTTACGCTTCCGTATTGTTTATACGTTTATCAATATGTTTCTTGTCAAAAACACCATATTCAGCATTTCCATTCAATTTTTGATGCCATTTGGAAGAGAAAACGAAATAGGAGGCTTCTTTTCCAAATGTAACACCGCTCGGTTAATCGCTTTTTCGGTGTTTAAATTTCAAAATCCTGAATTGTTATGTTTTTCTAGGTCTTTCGTCAAACTTCACCTAGTTTTTCATAAATCGAGTTTGATGATCTCTTGATACAAACAGGTTCTCTTTTTATCTATCTTCCTATCGAAATGATAATGACCAAAGAACCAGTGTTTATATTCGACTTCACGGTCGATGAAAGAGAGCATGTCGGTGCTTCTATCTTTTCTGAAACGGAAAACGTTCATAACTGTGAAGGTATCTGAGCAATGGGTAATGACATAATCGACTTTGTTATCCACTTTCGCTAAGTTGCTTCTCGCATTAGCGATATCGTGTTCTGTTATTTCCTCTTCCGGCCACCAAGAGACGTATGGGGTACGGTATGCCTTGTCGATGGAGTGAGCGCCTCCAAGACAAAGGAAAGTTTTCCCTTCAAGGGTCAAGATCTCTCCACGGAGGATATGGAATATGTGCTCATCTATCTTGTGCATGAGCGCGCCTTTATATTCCACAAGAGGCATGTTATTAAGCATCTCGAAGTTCTCATGGTTGCCATCGATATAAAGAATCGTGCAGCCAAGGCTGTTATAGAGCTCTAGGAAACGAGGGAGATCTTCTTTGGACCAACATATTCCTGCATCACCAGCGATGATGAGGTAATCGTCATATGAAAGATTCTTCCCTATGAGCGAGAGAAGTTTATCGAAATCGTAATCTCCGTGAGTGTCGCCAGTGATGTAAATCATGCTTAAAGATTCTCACAAAAAGAGAAGGTGTCAATAGGTGACCATAGGTTACCTATAATATGCTTATTTACCTGTGATTAATTCCCTAATTATTAATCACATATTATAGGTAAAAATATTTTCAAAAATTTCTGAAAAAACATCCCCTGCTCCTCTATATGGTAAGTGAGGAGGACTTTATCAATCAGAGGAGGATTATCAAATGTGAGTGGTATATACCTGTTTGGCGTGTATAATATAAGAGCCATTAACCCATAACTTTCAAAGAAAGGAGAGCAACATGGACAGAATCGAAATACCAAAAATGAGTGAATTCCTCTTAGAGGATTTCATGAAACCTCTTCATATTTCAGCGTACAAACTAGCAAAAGAAATCTTTGTGCCTGTTTCCCGAATCCAGGACATTCTCCACGACAGAAGAAAAATCACCGCGGACACCTCAATCCGACTCGGAAAATATTTTGGGGTCAGTGAGCAGTTCTTCCTCAATCTTCAGAACGATATCGATATGAGGGAGACCAAAAGATTAATTGGGGATGAACTAGAAAAGATTCACCCTATTGCATCTTGATTCGTACGCTTATTCGCTTCTTATCAAACTGCTTTCGGATTCCAAAGTAGGATAATCGTCTTCACTAAAAGACCAATCAGAAGCTCTCCATGACAGAGTGTTCACATAGAAATCCTCATCATAATGGACCGGAACCTCATTCCCCTCTAAGTAGGCACATCCTTCCGAAGAGGAATAGTAACAGGTCGAGTAATCAATCTCTGTGGTGTCCGTTCCATTTATCGTTCCTTTGAAGGAACCGGTACCACTGTATGTGATGACCGTATAACATCCGCTTAGCTGACACGAAGAAGAAGAACCGACGATTCCGCCAGCATAGGAGGCTGACGCGATCGTTCCTAACGAATAACATGCGCTTATCGTTCCGGAGGTTCCACCTTCTACATGTCCGACTATCCCACCAACATTAGAGAGTCCGCTGACATCACCGCGGTTATAGCAGGCGGAGATGTCTGGGTTATTGAAGCGGCCAACGATGCCGCCCATGTAATCAGTCGATGATCCATCGTTAGAAGAAGAGATATTGCCAGTGTTAGCTGAGTACCAAATCTGGCCGGATTCCGCTTCGCCGACGATGCCTCCGCCAAATAAAGCGGCCGTGATATCCCCTTCGTTCTTGCATTTCCAAACGAGAGATGACCTCTCGACATAACCGACGATTCCTCCCGCGTGGGAAGAGGAAGAAACGTTGCCGGTATTTAAGCAGCTCTCGGCTCTTTCGTTCTTTGAACATCCGATGATGCCACCGGCATAGAGATCCGAGGTGATGTTGCCGTTATTTGTGCAAAGCAGACATTGAGCCATCGCTAGTCCGACGATGCCTCCGACATACCTAATTCCGGAGATATTCGCGTTGTTCGTAGAGAGGGTCACTCCTGTATTCAACATACCGCTTTTGCTTGCGATATATCCGCATATGCCACCTGTGTGTACGCCATAGGCCGGAGAGACTGGAGTCGTGGTTATCGAACCTGATACCTCACATTCGCGGATGTAGCCTTGCGCGTATCCGCAGACCGCACCAATGTAGCTCGCGCCGGTCAAACCGGAGATATTGATGTTAACATCGGTGAGTTTGACGCCTTTTATGGTTCCGCCACTCAAGCGTCCAAACAGACCGCTATAATCCCTTGCGATCGTCATGGTAAGTCCTCTTATCGTATGGTTATTGCCTTTGAAGAGCCCTGAGAAA
Source organism: uncultured Caryophanales bacterium (assembly GCA_946410525.1). Lineage (GTDB taxonomy): Bacteria > Bacillota_I > Bacilli_A > RFN20 > CAG-826 > UBA4951. The sequence goes on from CAMKAQ010000058.1 coordinate 5,007, forward strand.
GCGTTCTCGTATGAATCACAAAGAGGGACCCATTCCTCGCCTGATAGGTCAAGGTCAGCCCTAAGGGCGTAGTGGCCTGCAGGGTTATTAACGAGGGCTTTGAGATCAGCGACGTTATAGATATCGTTATCCCAGCTCGCAACGACTCTTGGAGTTGGCAAGAACGTGAATGGCACGATGGAATTTCCTTCGGAATTCGTTATCTTGGTGTCTTCCACATACCAGCCTTTGAACTCTCCGAAGGTGCTCGTCGGAACAGGAAGGGTGAAGTGCGATCCATAGGTCACTGAATATTTAACTAAAGTACCATTAGGAAGAGTGCCTCCGTTGGTGTCTAAAGTGATCTCATAGGTTTTTCCTTGGTATCTTGCGGTCAAGGTGACGTCGTTAGGGATCGACCATTCTCCGATATTAGGAACTTTTTCCTCGCCATTCCACCAGCCTGAGAATCTATAACCCGTCACATCTGGGGTTGGCAAAGTGTAGTGCTTACCACAAGTGACGGTTATGTGGCCACTAGCGGAGCCTATCTCATCCACTAAGCGAACGCTATATTCCTTGCCAATCCATTCGGCAACGAGGATGGTGTCGCCTTGGACGATGTCTTTGTCGAAATCCCATTTGACGCCGTTACAGTACCATCCTTTGAGGGTATAGCCAGGCCTATCTATTTCAGGCTCTTTGACCTTTCCCCCTTCCTCTACCCTTTGATCAGGGACGAGTATGAGGCATTCAGAGTGGAAGCGGACCCTATATCCAAAGGATTCGCTCAAAGACGAGTCAGAGGGGATGATGTTGCAGCTTGCTAAAGAAAAACCAAAAAGCATTGCCGCGACGAGAAAAACTTTTCGGATTTTCATGTCAATTCCCCTTTCAATTTGCATTTTACAAGGTTAATGAGACAATTCACATACTTTTGAAAGTATGGCCTCTTTGCTATACACTTCTCTTATACCCATACGAAAGGTCTTACATAACTATGCTTCACATTTTCGTCGATTCTGATTGCGATATCACCAAAGCCCAGGCTGAGGAATATGGCGTCTCCCTCATCTCGATGCCTTACTTCATCGGTGAGAAAGAAGTCTATCCATATGTCGATTTTGAGGAATTCGAGCCTCACGCCTATTACAACATGCTTCGTGAAGGAACGATTCCTACCACTGCCGCTTTATCACCTGCCAATTACAAAGAGATATTCGAACCTGCTTTCGCTAAAGGGGATACGATCCTTTATATCCATTTCTCAAGTGCGATGAGCCTTACCTTCGACAACATGGAGAAGGCCATTAGTGAGCTCAAAGAGAAATACCCTGATGTGAGATTCGAGCATTTTGACACGATGAGCATGACGACTGGCGCTTACGTCATCGTCAAG
>CAMKAQ010000059.1 GCA_946410525.1 uncultured Caryophanales bacterium
AAAAGAGGATAGGAAAACAAAAAAAGTATAAAAAGTATAACGAAGTATAAAAAGTATGATAAAGTATAATCGAAAAGAAAAAGTATAAAAACGGAGGAAACAGACATGAGCAACCCTTTCACATTAATGTTTGGCAAAGAGCCTAAATCTTTGATTTCAAATTCAGGCCAATTTGACTCGATCAAGGATTCTTTCTTATCTGATTCGCCTGCAGCAGCCGTGGAACTCATAACTGGAGTTAGGGGTTCCGGCAAAACCGTTATGCTCACAAGATTGAGCAAGTATTTCTCTGCGCTCAAAGACTGGATCGTCGTTGAACTCAATCCAGAGACCGATATGCTTGAGTACCTCGCTAGCAGCGTTTACGAGCAGGCCAACATGAAATTCCGTTTTCTTAAAAAGGAGTTCAGCTTCTCCTTCCAAGGCCTTTCAATTAGCCTCTCTGGCGAAAAGCCTGTCTCAAACGTTGTCACTCTCCTTGAACAAATGTTCGAGGTCATCAAAAAGAAAGGCAAAAAGGTTCTTATCTGCATTGACGATATCTCAAACAACCAGAACGTTAAGACTTTCGTTCAACAATATCAGATCTTTATCAGAAAAGATTATCCGCTTTACCTGCTTATGACTGGTCTATATGAAAACGTCCGCAGTCTTCAAAATGAAAAATCTCTTACCTTCTTATATCGAGCGCCAAGCACAAACATCGGTTCATTAAACCTTATGGAAATTGCTGACTCATTCGAGGGAACACTCAAGGTCAGCAGAGAAGAAGCTGTTAAAATGGCAAAGCTAACAAATGGCTATGCCTTCGCTTATCAAGTCCTTGGGTATGCTTTTTACGAAAGCGGCAAAAATAAACTGGACGAAGGAATCTTGAAAGAATTCGATGGCAAACTCCGTGAGTATGTCTATGAGAAAATCTATTTTGATCTTCCTGACAATGAGAAAAAGATAATTAATGTTTTAGCAGACCTCGATATTGGTAAAACGTCAGAAATCATGAAGGCCTTAAATATAGGCAAAGAGGCTCTCTCCCCATATAGAGACAAACTTCTCAAAAAAGGAGTCATCGCCAAATCCGGTTGGGGCGAAGTCTCATTCGCCCTCCCCCGCTTCAAAGAATTCATTCTGGCAAACAGAGAATTTGATTACTGAACTCCACTGCTACAAAATCAAAAAAAGCCCTGCAAAACAGGGCTTAATTTTTTGTTTAAGGTCTAGTTGTCGAGCTTGATCTCAAGCTTGGCAATCGCGCCATACTCATCGTCTTTAACGATGTCTTTGACCTTGAGGTAGTAGTTGAAGGTGCAAGACTCATCGATGGTGAACTTCATCTTGTCGCCTTGCCATCCAGTCGTGGTCTTGGCCTTGTTCCAGAGGTTAGTTCCACTTGGCATGAAGGTCTTGGCCCAAGCGGTCTTGGAATTGAGGTTGAAACGCTGACCCTTGGTGAAGAGGGAGCCGTTGTTGGCGGTGAAATTGGCGGTGTTGGTCCAGTTCATCGAGCTATCGACATTAGAGGAATCCATCAAGGAGAGCTGGCAGAAGTACTGCTTTGCGCTTCCATCTTCGTTTGGCCAGAAGTCGAGGTCAGTGCGGGCGCCACCTCTTCCAGCGTGGGAGTTGGTGTTTCTGACATCTCCACCGTTTCTGCCAAGGTCATTAGGATCAGAGATCCACTCATCGTGGTTGCCTCTCCACATACGGTTGTCGACGTGGGTGATTCTGATGCCAGGGATGGTGAAGCCTTTGGTGTTTTCGTAGCCGTTCTTGTAGTCACGCTCAGCAAGTCCATAAGGACCCATGAGCTCGACCATCATGAACTCATCGAAAGCGGTCATGTTGTAATTTGGGGAAGCAAGGACTAAGCAGTCACCAGTGAGGGTTGTCGCTCTAAGAGTGATCTCAGCGACCTTTCCGCCAGTGAGCATGTCTTCCTTGATGACCCATGGGTTGACCCAGCCATAATGGAATTTGGAGAAAGCGTTATGATCTCCGATGTTCTGATCCATGAGGTCAACACCACCCATTGGTTTCCAGACGTTGTTGTAATCGTAGTAGTCGAGAACGCCATAGGTGTGTCCGGTCTCGTGGATGAGGGTGTGGGTGTCATATCCGTCAAACTTGCTGATGAAGTTCGTGGAGGCGAAAGCCAAAGTCTTGATGTTTGGGCTCACGAGGTTTGGACTGGAGCTTGTGTCATAAGTGACATAGGCCCACCAGAACTCGGTGCTGGTCTCGGTGTATGGGTAAGCGTAGACGTTCCAAACAAGATCGATGTATCCGTCGTTGTCGCTATCGAAGTCTTGCCAGGTGTATTGCCAATCCGCGCCTAAGAGACCATGGTTGGCTTTGTTGTATTCGGTGTTGTACCAGTTCTTGAGGTAGTTGGAAGCATGGACGCCACCGCTGCCGCCAGAGGCGTTCTTGAATTGGGTGGCGGTACCGTTATATTGAACCCAGCATGGAAGAACGACGACATCGAACGCGCCTTTGCCAAATGAGGACCGCTCATAGAAGCTCTTAACCGAATAGATGTCGGCGTGAGAAAGCTGTTTCAGTTCCTCGTCACTTGCGGTGAAGGCCTTGTTAATTCTTGTCAAAAGAGCGTCATCAGCGACGATGGTGTCTCTTGAATCGGCTTCATCTTTCTGGAAGCAGATAGGGTTGACAAGGAGTTTCTGCTTCTTGCCATCCTCTGGGTGAGAATTGACGTGTGGATCTCCTGCGGCTTTATAGATCGAAGCGCGGTTTAAGTTATGGGTTGTTCCATCTGCGGCAGTATATGTCGTGACGCCTCTTGGAAGATCATCGTTTTTGAGATCATAGGTGATTTCCTCAGAAGCCAAGGAAGAAGCTTCCTCAGATGATGAAGAGCTTTCTACTGGTGGTTTGTCACAGGCAGTAAGGCAGATGCTTAACGTTGCTGCTCCGACAACAAGTAATTTCTTGTTCATGGTGTTTTCTCCTTTCAGTGAATTTGGTTCATGTAGATAGCGATAAGGATGATGCCCACCGCTAAGAAGATTAGGGATAGCCACAAGAGAGGGAAGGTGGCCCTTCTCTTCTCATGGTCTTTGAGGACTTTGTATTCGTAGAAGGTACGTGGGAAGTTCTCTTGCCTGTACTTTGGTCTAAAGACATTGAGGAAGACGAGCTTCACGGAATACGAGACAAGGTCGAATGCCCCTTTGGATGAGACGTATCCAAGGACGAAGGCGGAGAATCCTAAGATTCCGCTAAGTCCGATGGCGTCCCCCGCTAAGCGAAGCGGAAGATTGAACGCGTCATTCCCGCTAAGGGCGAAGTACTCAATGACGGCGATGATGCCGGCAGTGATGCTAAGAGCGATTAGTGAGATGATGGCGTTCTTCCAGAAGCGGGCTTTGTTTTTTGTAGTCTCATCTTCGGTGCGGAAGCCTTCCCCCGCTAACGGGATCTTGCTCATTTTTTGAGTTCCTCAAGATACTTCTTCTCCTCAGCGTCGTTGCATCTGACGAAGTGGCCTGGGACGATCTCACGGTAAGTTGGCTCTTGTTCGGAGTAATCGTGGTCGGTCATTGGGTTATAGATGATACGGGTCCTGTTCTTCTCGACGATTGGGTCAGGGAATGGGACCGCGGAGAGGAGCGATTTTGTATATGGGTGAAGCGGATGGGCGAAGAGTTCGTCACTCGAGGCCAATTCGACGACGTTGCCATAATACATAACGGCGATTCTGTCGCAGAAGTATTTGACGACGGAAAGGTTATGGGCGATGAAGATGATGGTGAGTCCAAGGGTGTTCCTTAACTCATTAAGGAGGTTGATGACCTGAGCTTGGACGGAGACATCAAGAGCGGACACTGGCTCATCAGCAACGATGAGTTCAGGCTTCATGATGATGGCACGGGCGATGCCGATACGCTGACGCTGGCCACCGCTGAATTCGTGTGGGTAACGTGTCGCGTGTTCTGGGACAAGGCCGACGAGTTTGAGGACACGGTTGACCTCATTGTCGATGTATTCCTTATCTTTGACGCCATTGATGATGAGGCCTTCCGCGATGATGTTGCGGACGGTCATACGAGGATTTAAGGAAGCGATTGGGTCTTGGAAGATCATCTGGACCTTGTGGGACAAGGTAGTTCTCTTGGCCTCGGCAAGTTCCTTTTTGTATTCTTCCTCAAGCTTTTCTTTCTCTTCGGCTTTGGCCTCGGAGAGAAGCTTCTCATATTTCTCTTTGACCTTCTCCACCTCATGGGCGGCTAAGTTCTGGTTGACGTGCTTCTCGTCTTCATGAGCGGCCTTAATCTTGGCAAGCTGCTCAGTTCTGATCGCTTCAACCTTGGCTTTGATTTCGGCGATCTTCTTATCGATGGCCGCGGCCTCAGGAGAGCCTGGGGCATAATCGGATTTCTTGGCCTCAAGGTCTTTGATCTCCGCTTTAGCGCGGATGCCAGTCCACTTGATCTCCTTCTCGTTCCATCTGGTTCCCGCGGCGATTCTCACGCCTTCAAGATAGATGTCACCAGAAGTGATTGGGTATAGGCGAAGGATGTCACGACCTGTTGTGGTCTTGCCACATCCTGATTCGCCAACAAGACCGAAGACCTCGCCTTTATAGACGTCGAATGAGACGTCATGAACGGCTTTGAGGTATTTGATGTCGCTGTTCTTGAAATGGAAGTACTGTTTGACGTGCTTGAGCTCAAGAAGCTTCTCAGCGTTCTTGTAATCGACTTTCTTGACGAAGGACTCTTGCTCAACAAGAGGGGTCTTCTTCGCAGGAGCTTTTTTCTTGGTTTCTGCCATTGTTATTTGACCTCCTTGATGTAGTTAAGAATCGAGTTCTTCATGTTGGTCGCCTTTGGAGTGTATTCCGGATGCTCTTTGAGGGCGGTTGCGATACGCTTCACAACGATCTCTGGAGCACGGATGTCATCGGCTCTCTCATCGACGTTCCAGGTAGCGACCTTGTGGGTCTCGGAGATATCGAAGAAAGGTGGCTGATAAAGGCTATCGACCTCAAGGGCGTTGACGTTTCTTGGGGTGAAGGCGTCGCCCTTAGCAGGGATGAGCATGTTCGGTGGGGTGCCTGGGATCGCGTTCAGCTTCTCTTTGGTCTCAAGGTCTGGGACGGAGCCAAGGAGGGCCCAAGTGTATGGGTGGCGAGGATCGTAGAAGATATCTTCGGCAGTGCCTTGCTCAACGATCTTGCCAGCGTACATGACGGCGATATCGTCGGCCATATTGGCGACGACACCAAGGTCATGGGTGATGAAGACGATAGAGAGGTTCTTCTCCTCTTTGAGCTTGTTGATGAGCTCAAGGATCTGAGACTGGATGGTGACGTCAAGAGCGGTCGTTGGCTCGTCGCAGATAAGGATTTCTGGGCTGGAGCAAAGGGCGATCGCGATGACGATACGTTGTCTCATACCGCCAGAGAGCTCGAATGGATATTGGGAATAACGCTTCTCAGCGTCCTTGATGCCAACTTCCTCAAGCATCTTGACGGCTCGATGTTTGGCTTCGTTCTTGGTGAGCTCACTCTTAGAGGCGACGACCGCTTCGGCATACTTCTTGAGGATGTCGGAGTGGATGCGGAGCTTCTCTTCCTCGCTTCTAGAGAGAAGGTTCTCTAAATGGGCAAGGAGGGTCTTTGTCGCAGCTTCAAGCTTTTCGCTATAGGCCTCTGGGGTGGTGATGACCTCACGGAGTTTGGCGCGGATATCGGCTGGAAGGTCATAGAAGTCCTTCACGCCGTATTTGGCCATGTATTGGTCACGTTGCTCAATAAGTTTCTTAGAGAGCTTCGCGGATTTGCAGTACTCTTTGACGACGGTTGGGAAGACGCTTAAGTCGTTGTCTTTCTCAATCGCGATGCCAAGTTCGCAAGATGATAAAGGTTTATAGACCTTTTTGAAGGCTTCTTCGCACTTGGTGAGATCAGAGAAGCCACCGCTAACGATTTCCTTGATGGTTGGAAGAAGGATATTGATGTTGTCGGATTGCTTTCTGATTTCTCGCTCTAAAGTGTCAGCGAAGAGGGTTTCGAATTCGGATAAGTCGATCAAAGTGTCCTTTGGGGTCTCTTCGACGTACTTCTCTAGACGTTCCGTTTCGGACTTGTCGGTGAGAGTGAGGAGTCCATTGATGGTCTTAAGGACCTTGATGGCCTCTTTCTTGTCCGCCTTGTGTTTAAGGACCATGGCTTCGGTAAGCTGCTTACCGACGATCATGATTGGGTTTAAGGAGCTAAGAGGGTCTTGGAAGATCATTGAGATCTTGACGCCTCTGAGTTTAGTGAATTGCTCTTCG
>CAMKAQ010000060.1 GCA_946410525.1 uncultured Caryophanales bacterium
ACAAGGCCTGGGGATTCGATGCCAGCGACATTGATGAAATGAGGATGGTTCTTCGAAGGCTCGATGATGAAATCGTGGTTGCTTGGGGTTGAGCGGTTGCCAGCGTAGACCCTGATTTGCTCGCCAAATGGGATACCTGGGACCATCGCTGTGGCTTGGGCTTTGACGTTGGCAAGAGTCATTGAGTCTGTAGATACGTCAGCGATGTCATCGACTGGCTCACTTGATGGGCCGACGATGTAGTTTCCGCTTGTGGTTCTCGAGACAAGGATGCCTTTTCCTTTCTCGCTTGGGAGAGGGAAAACAACAGAGTTGACGAACTTTTTCCCTGGCAAATCCTTATCGAAATGGTTCAAAACATAGTATTGACCCTTACGTGGAGTGATGTGCCAAGAGATGTCATCCATCATCTTAGCGAACTTGTCGCTAGAGAGGCCGGCGGCATTGATGACGACCTTGGCCTCGTATTCGGCTTTGTTCGTTTTGACGATGAAATGATCGCCTTTGTCTTCGACGTTAAGGACGGCTTCCATCAAATGGAGCTCGACACCATTGTCCATCGCGTTTTCCATTGCGTGGCTGGTGAGAGTGAATGGGTTGATGATTCCGCCAGTTGGGCAGAAAAGAGCGCCTTTGACGTCTTTGGTGATGTTTGGTTCTCTTTCAAGGACCTCTTCTTTTGAAAGGATATGGGCTTCAACGCCATTGAGCTTAGCGCGCTCCGCTAATTCTTTGAGGGTTGGAAGCTGTTCCTCATATAAGGCTAAGGTCAAAGTGCCATTCATCTCGAATTCGACGTCGAGGTCTTTGCAAACCTCAGGCATCATCTTGTTTCCGAGAACGTTGAATTTGGCTTTGTTGGTGCCAGGAACAGGGTCATAGCCACTATGTGCTATGGCACTATTAGCCATCGATGTCACATCGCCGACATCGGTTTCTTTTTCAATTACTAATGTGTGGAGCTTATAGGCGGAAAGGCTTCTGGCGATGAAGGAGCCGACCGCGCCTGCCCCGATGATTATTACGTCGTGCATGGGACTTAGTATAATCCCCTTTCTGGAATAATCTTAGCAGTAAATCCGAGGAAATTATACCGAATATCCTCGAAATGCTAACGCTCAAGTTTTACTTGTGGTAACATTACCCCGTTCATAATTTAGTAAGGAAAAAAGAAAAACATGAAACAAGTATTCGAACTTGAATTTGAAGGTCGTCACCTTCAAGTTGAAACCGGGGAGATCGCCAAGCAAGCCGACGGCGCGGTCTTCGTCCGTTTCGGTGAGACAGTCGTTCTCTCGACTGCCTGCTGCGCCGATGAACCAAAGGGAGGCGATTTCTTCCCTCTCACCGTCGACTATCAAGAGAAACAGTACGCCGCTGGCAAAATCCCTCAGGGATTCCTTCGCCGCGAAGGCCAGCCAGACGCCCACCAGACCTTAAGCGCACGTCTTATCGATAGACCAATCCGCCCACTTTTCGCTGAAGGCTTCAGAAACGAAGTCCAGATCATCAACACCGTCATGTCCGCTGAGCCAGATTGCAGCCCAGAGATGACCGCCATGCTCGGCGCTTCCCTCGCCCTTTGCATCAGCGACATCCCATTTGACGGCCCAATCGCCGGCGTCATCGTCGGCAGAGTCGATGGCAAGCTCGTCATCGATCCAACCGCTGAGCAGAAAGAGAAATCCGACATCAACCTCACCGTCGCTGGAAGCGAATCCGCGATCATGATGATTGAGGCCGGTGCCGACCAGGTCCCAGAGGAAGAGATGCTCGACGCCATCGAATTCGGCTTCGCTGCCATCAAGAAACTCTGCGCCTTCGAAAAAGAAATCATCGCTGCCGTTGGCAAACCAAAGAGAGAGATTCAGCTCTTCACCGCCGACGAGTCAGTCAAAGCCCACATTCAGGAAGAGATCGGCGAGAAACTCGTCAAGGCCATCTCCATCTTCGACAAGCTCGAAAGACAGGATGCCGTCGCCGCTCTTAAGAAACAGATCCTCGATGAATATGACGCCATCGAACCAGAGGCCAAAGACCATAACGCCAAGATGATGATGGTCGCTGACATCCTCGAAGAGATGGAGGCCAATGAGGTCAGACGTCTCATCATCGAAGACAAGATCAGACCAGACGGACGTAAAGTCGACGAAATCCGTCCACTTAACGCTCAGATCGATCTTCTCCCAAGAGCACATGGTTCCGCCATGTTCACCCGCGGTCAGACCCAGGTCATCTCCACGACCACCCTTGGTCCTCTCTCCGATGCCCAGATCATCGACACCATCAATGCCGAAGGCACCAAGAGATTCATGCATCACTACAACTTCCCACCATTCTCCGTTGGTGAGATCGGAAGAACCGGACGTCCAGGACGTCGCGAAATCGGCCATGGCGCCTTAGGCGAAAGAGCCCTTAGCTACGTCATCCCAAGCGAGGACGAATTCCCATACACCATCCGCTGCGTCGCTGAAGTCGTCGAATCCAATGGTTCCTCTTCCCAAGCCTCCATCTGCGCTTCCTGCCTCTCCCTTATGGCAGCTGGCGTTCCGATCAAAGGCATGGTTAGCGGCATCGCCATGGGCTTAATCACCACTGACCCAAGCCGTTCCCCAGACAAAGAGACCAACCATTACACCATTCTCACCGATATCCAGGGTCTTGAAGACCACTTCGGTGATATGGATTTCAAGTGCGCCGGCACCGAAAAAGGCATCACCGCCCTTCAGATGGACATCAAGATCCACGGTGTTACCCGTGAGGTCCTTAGCGAAGCTCTCGCCCAGGCCAACAAAGCCCGTGCTGAGATCCGCGAAGTCATGAAAGGCGCTATCGCTGAGCCAAGAACCGAAGTCAGCAAATACGCTCCAAAGATGGTCACCTTCAATATCGACCCAGATAAGATCCGTGACGTCATCGGCACCGGCGGAAAAGTCATCAACGACATCATCGCCAAGTGCGACAACGTCAAGATCGACGTCGAGGATTCTGGAAGAATCACCATCTACCACAGCTGCAAAGAGAGCATCGATGCCGCTAAGGAGATGATCGACAACATCGTCCGTGAAGCCAAAGTCGGCGAGATCTACGAAGGCGAAGTCACCCGTGTTGAGGAATATGGCGCATTCGTCAACCTCTTCGGCACCACCGATGGCTTATGCCACGTCTCCAGACTTGACTGGAACTACGTCGAAGACGCCACCAAGTTCGTCAAGCTCGGTGACAAACTCAAAGTCGTCGTCATCGGACTTGAGGAAGGCAAGATCAAGCTCTCCCACCGTGAGTTCCTTGAGAAGCCAGAAGGCTATGTCGAGCGCCCAGAGCGCAAGCCAGGAAACGACCGTCCAAGAGGCGGCAAGGATTTCCATGGCGGACACGGCCATGGCGGAAAGCGTCACTAATTAAAAATTAGCCTTGAGTGAAAGCTCAGGGCTTTTTTTGTTGCAAAGCTACGCTATTTCTTTATAATTACCCCTGCGACATCTCTTTGATGCAGCCCCTAAATGCGTTTCGGGGACTCGTCATTGGGAATGTTAAGTAAACGAAAGGAGAAACGCACATGCTCAACAAAGAAGAGAAGAAGAATCTCGTCAAGAAGTATGGCAAATCCGAGAAAGACACCGGAAGCGTTGAAGTCCAGGTCGCTATCCTCACCAAGAGAATCAGCGATTTGACCGCTCACCTCAAGGCCAACCACGGTGATGCCACCGCCAAGAGATCCCTTATGGAACTCGTTGGAAAAAGACGTACCCTTCTTGCCTACCTCAACAAGACTGATCATGACGCCTACGAGAAGTTAATCGCTTCCCTTGGCCTCAGAAAGTAAGAGGAAAGAAAAAGAACCCAAAACTCGGCGAATTGCCGAGTTTTTTGTTACTTTCCCTCCTTTGATAGTCCTCTTAGAAAATAATGCTTGAAAAAAGAGGATTCGCACTTACAATAGGCTCACATATGGGTTTAAACCCATTTTATCCAGGAGGAATTAATGATGAAAAAACTTACATCAGCAGCTCTCTTATCCTTAGCCTTGATTCTCGCTTCCTGTGGCAAACCTGCCGATTCGCAGCCAACCTCAACCGAGAACTCAGATAGCGTTAGCACTTCGTTGGAAAGTGACAGCGCCACTAGCACAAGCGAAGAAGCTACTGCCGCCGACAAGGTCAAAGCCTTATTCACAACCTTAGCCGAAACCAATAACGCCACCTACACTTCAAAAGGCTGGTTCACTGAGCAACATTTCGGAGATGGCATGCTCCATATTCTCGATACGAGCAAGCGCACCACTGTTTGGGGATATGGCGAAGCCAAGATCGCCAACTTTGGTATCGCCGAGTTCCTTTACACCAACGACACCATGGGCGTTGACACCGAGAATGCCTACATCGTCTCTCCAAACACCAACATCGCTTACAAGGATTACAATCACGTCCTCGCTGACTTAGGCGAATCTGGAAAGAACATCGTCTTCGCCGAAGCTTCCCGTACCCACACTTTCAGCACCACCGATGCCGAATTCATCCAGTCCTTATGCGACCTTGATGGTCTTAATTTCAGTGGCGCCACCGAAGAATATAGCGAAATCAAAGCCTTCTTCAAACTTTCCGATGACGGCACTTCCTTGGAGGATATCGGTTATACCCTCAGAGGATCCAAAAGCGGACAATACGAAGACGTTTCATATTCTGGTTGCACTTTGACCAATATCGGTACAACAGTCAAGAACGCCAAGGTTGACGCTTACATCAAGAGCAACCCAACCTTCACCGCAGCCAGCGCTTGGGACGCCGATACTCTTACCTATTTCGCCCAGTCCGCTGGAAGCGTCAGCTTCACCCTTCCTTTCCCATCTGGAACCAGCTATGCCTATTCCATGCCAGCCAACTCTAGCAACGGTCTTATCTACACCGACCTCGGATGTGGAAACAAGAACGACGCTTATGGTCAGGCTTTAATCGCTGCTGGCTTCGCTCTTGATGAAGAGAACAGCGTGCCTGCTTCGAACACGTACATCTACACCAAGACCATTTCTGAAGCTCAAGGTCTTAAGGGTGCGAAATACGCTATCGTCGGACTTTCCTACATGACTGCCACCGACGAAGCCGCCACCATCTATCCAAACGGTGCATGGAGCATCTACTTATTTGTCGAAACTCAAACTTCTTTCGAAAACGTCACCCTCGCTGAGGTCAACGCCGAAATCCAGAGCCACAAGCTCGTTTCAAACCCAGCTGCTTCCATCCTTCCAGCCTTGACCTTAACCTCTGGCTACACCAAGATCGACTATCTCGACGCCAGCGATGAAATTGCCGATTACCTTAATAGCACCGCTGCTAAGTATAACGTTACCATCAATATACTCGCCTGCTTCTCCAACGAGATCCACATCTATTACCCAGAGGCCAGTGCCGATGCCGCTATCGCCGACCTTATCTCTCAGGTGACTGCAGCCGGTTTCACTCAAGAAACCAAAAACGGACAGCCAGTTGAAGGTGCTTATTCATCTCAGGCCGATGCTGCTGCTGGCGGATCCCTCGAAATCAGCATTGCCAAAGCGCTTGATTCAACCACCAACGCTTACAAAGGCTTCATCTACATCGCCATCACTCACGTCGCTTACACCGTCTCCCGCTAAACCGACGTTTAACTAAGCCGGGCCAACACCCGGCTTTTTTGTTGTCAAAAACCTTGTCAATCTAGGCAAATACCAACCCAAATAAAATAATTTAGGGGGTTTGAAGCCTACATTTGTACAAAAGTTATTTGTTTTATTCGTTTTTGCCTATGTTTTCTTTATATTTGTAAATATCCCAATTTTGATACCGACTTTGAAATAACGCGTTTTTGCACGGGATTTTGAGCCTAGCCACACACATACGCGAAATTAATTATTGAATTATCCTCTTTCGCCTATAAAATACTTCCATGTTCCATGGCTTAGCCATGAAAGGAGCACCTATGAAGAAAAACAATCTATTACTCGCTCTTCTTGCTAGCTCGCTCATCCTTACCTCTTGCGGAAAAGACGAACCAACTACAGAAAGCGGAAAAGAAAACGAGACCTCACAATCCGGCGACTCGAACGGAGCGTCAGTTGAACCAGGTCAAACCACCGAACCAGAAATCTCTGTCGATACAAGAACCGACGAGCAAAAGGTCAAAGATCTTTTTGCTTTAATGGCCGAAGGCAAAACCTCCACCATCGAA
>CAMKAQ010000061.1 GCA_946410525.1 uncultured Caryophanales bacterium
AAGATGCAGAGAAGACTTTGGGAAACTGGAGATTAGATGGCGCCACCCTATATGTCACTTTAGAGCCATGTCTTATGTGCTCTGGCGCGATTCTCCAAAGCCGTGTCTCCAAGGTTGTTTTCGGATCTAGAGACGAGAAAGACGGCGCGATCGTTTCTAACTATTTCGTATTTGATTCGCCATGCAGCCACGAAAGACCTCTTGTCTATGGCGACATCCTAAAAGACGAGTGTGACGCTCTTCTCAAAGACTTCTTCGCCTCAAAAAGAAAATAGTTCTTTTTGTTGCGACAACTTCTGCCTTTTTGTACTTTGACTAAAAATTCTTTCTAAAAACCGATAAAAAGCGAGCTTTTTAATGTTATACTTTCAAGGCTATGTCCAAAAGAAGAGATGAATTAATTAATTTAATTCAGAAAGCAGAATACATAGAGAAAGGTCCTCACGAAGGCCTCTCAACTGACGAAGTTGAGTTAAGAAAGAAGCAAGGCTTCGTGAACAAGACCCAAAAGAAGGTCACCAAATCCATTTGGCAGATCCTTTTGGACAACGTTTTCACTTTCTTCAACTTCATATACATCATCATCGTAATCTTGATGGCGAACGCCAAATTGGCTTTTTCGAACTTCCTTTTCTTAGTTCCTGTCGTTAGCAACGTCATCATCGGCGTTGTCTCAGATATCAGAGCGAGGCTTGCGGTTGATAAGCTTAAGCTTATCACTGACCCTAAGGTTCGCGGTGTTAGGAACGGCGAAGAAGTCGATATCGAAATGGAGAAGATCGTCCTCCACGACATCATCATTTATCAAACCGGAGACCAAATCGCTACAGACGGCGTTTTGATTGAAGGAACCGTGTCGGTTGATGAGTCTTTGGTCACCGGCGAAGCCGAAAAGATCAACAAAGTCCCTGGAGATAAGGTCCTTTCAGGAACTGTTGTTGTGTCTGGAAAAGCGTATGTAAGAGTCACAAGCGTTGGTATCGCCAACTACGCAGAAGGTCTTCAAGATGAGGCCAAGAAGTTCAATAGACCAAAGAGCGAAATCAAGCGCTCAACCCTCAACATCTTCTACGTAACTGGCACAATTGCCGTAATTATGGGTCTTACGATGACCCTTGTTTGGGCAGCGAAACTCAACTGGAACATCACATTCGAAGATTTCCAGGAACTCGCAAAGAACTTATCTGGCTCTTTAGTCGCCATGATTCCGGCTGGTTTATACCTTTTAACTTCGTTAACTTTAACTGTTGGCGTTCTTAATCTCGCCAACAAACACATGAACGTCCAAGAGCTTTACTGCATTGAGATGCTCGCTAGAGTCGATACGATTTGCTTCGACAAAACCGGCACCTTAACAGACGGAAACCTTGGAGTTGAGACCCTCTACAACTACAGCAACAACTATAGCGATGAAATGCTTGGGTCTTACATCGCCAGCGTTGTTAAGGCTACCGGTGACAAAAACTCCACCGCAAAAGCTATCGCCGCCGCCTTTACTCCACTAGAGATTGAAGCGACTGAAAACATCGCTTTCGATTCGGAAAAGAAATATAGTGCGGCAACCTTCGGGGAAGAAGGAACCTTTGTCATCGGAGCGTACGGCTTTGTTGATTCCACAGAGAAAGATTTCGTGGTTAACAAGATCCATGAATTAATGGGGCTTGGGTATCGCGTCCTCGCTGTTTATTGGAGCCAAAAGCCTATCAAAAACGAAAAATTACCAGCAAAACTTGAATTAATTGGTATTTTGGGAATCACCGACACAATCAAATCAGACGCCAAGGCGAACATTGAATGGTTCAAGAACAACGGCGTCGATATCAAGATAATTTCTGGCGACGACCCTATCACCGTTAAAGAGATTGCTAGACGTGTTGGTGTTGAGAACGCAGACAGCTATGTGAACATGCAGACCATTGAAGATTCTCAAATTCCAGAGATCGTCAGCAAGTATTCCGTCTTCGGACGTGTTACCCCTGAACAGAAATCCTTATTAGTTAAAGCCATGCAGGCACAAGGGCATAAAGTTGCCATGACCGGCGACGGCGTGAACGACATCCTTGCCCTAAAGAGTGCAGACTGCTCTATCGCTATGGCTTCTGGGTCAAGCGCAGCAAGAAGTAGCGCCCACATGATTTCCGTCGATAATGACTTCTCCAAACTGCCTGATGTTGTTGCCGAAGGACGCCGCGTCATCAACAACCTCCAAAGAACCGCCTCCCTTTTCCTTTGCAAAAACATGTTCGCGGTTATCGTCAGCTTCATCTTCTTGATTTCGATGCTTGTTGGCGGACCAAGCTATCCTTTCGAAACGAGAAACATGCTTATTTGGGAGATTGTTTCCATTGGCGTTGGAGGATTCTTCCTCGCGCTTCAACCTGCATCAAAGAGGCTCAAAGGCGGGTTTATGGAAGGCGTTATGTCGCACACGATCCCTGGCGGAATAGCCGAGGTCTTATGTGTTGCCGCCATTTATTTGGCCGCCATCTTCGCCCCAGAGTTTGTTTCTATTGAGGAAGCAAAAACAATGAGCGTGGTCGCTTTCACGGTTATATCCTTGCTCTCGTTCCTCATCATTTGCTGCCCTCTTGACCTCTATAGAGGCACCGTTTTCGCTGGGGCCGTTATCATTTCGGTTTTGATCTTTTATGTGGATGTTTTCTGGCCGCCTCTTGCCACAAGCGGAAAAGAAACGTTCCTTATGGGTTTGGATATCCAGGGATTAGATGTCGCACATTGGGCGATATTAGGCATGATGATTGCCTTTGTGGCCATCATCTACGTCCTTCTCGACATCCTTTTCCAGAACATTAGAGAAAAAAGAAGAAATAAAGAATAAGGAAAGGAGGAACTATGATCACCGAAGCCAAGCTAAAGTATGCGTTAAAAGAATTAATGCAGACGAAATCGCTCAACGACATCAACGTCACGACTCTTTGTGAGAAGTGTGGATGTCACAGGCAGACTTTCTACTACCACTACACCGACATCTATGACCTTCTCGCCGCCGTTTTCCTTAATGAGGTTGTCGAAGGGGTCAACGAAGCCAAGGACGTTAAAGGGGTCCTTTTGGCAATTCTCGAATACTCCAAAAACAACTTCTCCTTTATTCGTTCGAGCTATAACAGCGCGGCCCACGATTTGGTAGACGCCTTCTTCTACAACAAGATAATCTCGAAGGTTTTCACCATCTTAAACAACGCGAACAACTACAGCTTAAGCGTTACGAGCTACCGTAATATCTCCCGTAGATACGCGAGCATCGTTGGCAACGAGTTTGGCTATTGTTTCCGCGACGCCACAATTACTGTAAGCAAATTTGATCGTTATATGAAACGTTATATAACTGCTTCGCTTGTGACCGTTCTTCCTGCTTTGGTTGAGCTCTCAAGAGAAGAGAAAAAGAGGTAAAAGTTCGTTTTTTGAAGAAATAGAAAGGGAAAGCAATTATAATGGAGGTCGACCGAAGAGAAACAATATAGTTTCTCCTAGGATAATTGAGTTAACGACCTCCCAATTAATTCGTCTGGTTAAGGGTATAAGTACACGTGTGATTGGCTTTACCACCAACCACTAGACGAATAAGCAATAATGAGGATTTTATTGCTTGTTATGAGGAGGATTTTTATATGAAGAAGAACGATGTGATGGGTTATATCGTATATGCCATCATGCTCGGTGCCGCAGTTGGCGTCGGTTTTGGCGTTATTAGACCCTTATTAACCGACAAAAGCATTACTGGCCAGTTACCAATGGAAGGTTTCTTGCTTATTTTGCTCTCTGTCTTAGCTGGACTTGTCTTAACTGCCGTAGTTTTAGAGCTCGGACACCTTTTGGGCGCGAAAATAGGGGGTTATAAGGTTGCCTCCTGGACCTGCTTAGGCATTGCCTTTAAGCGCGATAAACAAGGCAAAATGAAGGTTGGATTCGGTGGATTCGACGGTTTGACAGGAGAAACCAAGGTTGTTCCTAATGATGTCGAAAAGAGCAACCCAAGACCATTTATTTTCATGCCTCTTGTCCTTTTCCTTCTCGAAGTCATCCTTTGCGTTGCCCTTATCGTCTTTGGAAATAACTCCGCCGTTCAAGGCGCGGTTACCTTAAAAATCGTGGGCATTACGGTTCTTACCGTTGGTTGTTTGATCTTCATTTATGATATCTTCCCAGCCGCTCTCGACTCCAAAAACGATGGTGCCTACTTCGTCATCTTCAACAGCAAAACCAACGTTATTGCCTATAACCAAATCCTTATGGCCGAAGACAAGATGGCTCATGGCGAAGATGTTGGTGAGACCAAGATCTACGAATCCGTCACCGACTTCACCGTTAAGCTCAACGAAGTTGCCTTATATAAAGCCTTAAACGAAAAGAACTTCGATGAGGCCTTAAGAATTAATGAATTCACCATCAACAGCAAGAACTCCGTTTCTTCTAAGATCTACCTTAACGCCGTCGCTCAGAAGATGGCTCTCCACCTCTACTTAAACCCATTAGACGAGGCCAAAGAGGAGTACATCAACCTTAAGCTCGAGGAGAAGAAATTCATTGCCAACTTAAGCACTGGACCTGCTGTCAGAGCATATATCCTTATTAGTGGTTTAGTCGAAGAATCCGAAGGCGAAACAAAGCTCGCTATGGATAAGGCTGAAGTGGCTATCAAGAACTCCGGCGAAGATAAGCGTTCAGCTGAAGAATATCTCATGAAAGAAGCCCTCAAAAAGATCATCAAAAAGCATGAAAATTGGGACTTCTCTGAGTATGGCGAATTAGCCCTCGGCGAATAGAAAAACAACTAAAGAAAAACAGGCTCATTTAGGGCCTGTTTTTTAATGCTTCCAAAGCGATCTATATAGGTCTGAAGCCAGGAGTTTTGAGGCTGTCTTGGCAGGGAAATAAACCGCCATATCCATGACGTCGTTTGCAGCCAAATGAGCCTTCTTGATATAGTCTGCTAAGACTGAATAATTTTCCTTAATACGGCCTAATGGAGTCATAGCAATATAGGTTAAAAAGGCGTTAAGCGTGACGTTGTTTTTGTCTATTGGATAGTATGGTTTTCTGAGGGTAAAACGCTTTCCAAACATATAGACATTTTTCTTTCCGCTAGTGGCCTTGTTGGTCATGATTTCGACTTTTTCATTGACGGAAATTTTGCGGTTGTTAATAGACATCAGAAAGCATTCGCCAGTGTAGAACCCATAGACGTCTTTTCCGCGTGAGAGGTAACGGAGCTCCATTGCTTCGGACACGGTTGGTTCACCGTGCCCAGGGATGTAATAGAAACCATAGGAATAACGCTTAAGATCGCCGGATTTGACCAATCTCACAAGACCTTCTTTCTTGGCTGCCTCAGACATGTTTTTGTCGTTGATGTCTGCGCTAGAAAAGAGCTCGTTTGGCTTAAAAACCGATTTAATGGTTGTTAGTAAATCATTTCTCATAGCCGAATTATAACACAACCAATAAAAAAGGTAAAAACATAACACAGCGGTTTTGAGACCCGTTGAAAATATACGGCCATGAGGACTTACGTAGCCTCAAAACCGTTAAAGACCCATCCAAAACCGAAAAACAAGATGATTTACACCTCAAATATCTCCGAAAAACCGTGGTTTAAAACAATACCAACAAAATAGGTAAAAATATAACATACGGCCTTTTTCTTTTGATATTTACTAATCTTATTAGTTTTATTGTTTATCGTTGGACGAAATCGTAAAATCTATTCGAAGGCAAATTGCCCGCCACAAATTTTGCGGAGGATGATCTATGGCAAAGCTTTTTTATCAGGGACACGCTTCTTTCCGTCTCACAACTAACGAGGGAAAAGTCGTTTTCATTGACCCTTTTTGTGGACTAGGTTACAAGACTCCTGCTGACCTTGTTTTAATTACCCACGAACACTACGACCACAACGAAACGAGCCTTATCACTTTTAACCCTGGCGGATACGTCATCAGAGCCAAGGACGCCCTCACCAACGGCGTCTATCACTCCTTTGAATCCAAGGGCCTAAAAATCAAAGCCGTTCCAGCCTACAACTCACATCACAATAAAGCCGAATGTGTTGGTTACATCATCGAGGTTGATGGAGTGAAAATCTACCATGCCGGGGACACCGACTTTATCCCTGAAATGAAAGACCTCAAAAACGAGAACATCGACTATGCGTTATTGCCAATTGATGGCACCTACACGATG
>CAMKAQ010000062.1 GCA_946410525.1 uncultured Caryophanales bacterium
CGAAAACTTGCTTTTTAAATAACTGAATAAACCCATTACTTTTCCTCTGGTAGGGCGATATAGGCTCTCTTGTTGAGAGCGTCCTTCGCGGCTGCGGTCTCCGCTTCTTTCTTGCTTCTGCCAGTTCCTCTTCCGAGCTCGCTGCCCATGAAGTAGACACCGGCGGTGTAGATCTTGTTATTGCTTGGACCTTCTTCTTTGAGGGTCTTATAGACGACTGTCTCTTTGGTATCGGCCTGGATGGCTTCCTGAAGCTCGCTCTTAGGATTCTCCTCGTAGAGGATGGTTCCGTATTGGATTGGTTTCTCAAAGAGTTTCCAAACGAATTTGTGCGTGAATTCTAGTCCTTGGTCGAGAAGCATCGCTCCGACGAAGGATTCAAAGCAATCCTCAAGGACGGAGAGATTGTCTTCGATCTTACCTGTGAATGATGGACCGACTTTGATATATGGGAGGAGACCAATCTGTTTAGCTAAATCCGCTTCAGATTCGGTTCTGATGAATTGGCTTTTGAGAATGCTTAAATCCCCTTGCTGCATCTCTGGGTGGTAACGGTAGCAAAGCTCGCCTGTGACCGCGCCCACAACAGAGTCACCCAAAAACTCAAGCCTCTCATAGTCCTGATGCTTTTTGTTTGTGACAGCATTAACGGAGCTATGGGTCAAAGCGACTTCGTAGACGTCTTTGTTCTTGGCTTCGATTCCTAAAGTTTTGAAAAGGGGATCAAGGTAACTCATTATTCGGCTTTTTCCTCGACGAACGCGTCTTTGATCTTGGTGATGACATCGCCCTCAATCAAGTGATAGAGGACTTCCATCGCGCTATGGAATGATTTGCCAGTGCTATTGCCATGGGCTTTGACGACGACGCCATTGACACCCATGAGCATGGCTCCACCAACGTTGCTTGGATCAAGCTTGCTGGTGAGAAGCTTAACGGCTGGTTTGGCGAAGAGGTAACCGATCTTGCAGCGGAGTTTGGACATGAATCCTTGCTTGAGGAGTTTGCCCATTCCTTTGGCGGTTCCTTCGGTGGTCTTAAGCATGACGTTGCCGGTATAGCCATCGCTGACGACGACATCGGCTAAGCCTTTGAGGAGCTTATCGCCTTCAATATTCCCGGCAAAATTGATGTTTTTCATTTCTTTGAGGAGTTGGTAGGCCTCTTTTCCAACTGGGGAGCCTTTGCCTTCCTCACTGCCATTGCTAAGTAAGCAGACACGTGGTTCTTTGATGCCATAGACCGCTCTAGAGTAGCAAGTTCCCATGAAAGCGAACTGGGCTAATTCCTCTGGGGTGTTGGTGTTAGAAGCGCCGACATCAAGAAGGGTGGTGTATCCGTTTCCTTCAAGCTGAGGGAAAGCGGTGACTAAAGCAGGACGCTGAACGCCTGGGATCTTCTTGAGGATGAGGGTGGCTGCGCTAAGGAAGGCGCCAGTCGCACCAGCGGAGATAATGCCGTCGGCATTCTCTTCTTTGGCGGTATTTAAAGCAATGACCATGGATGAGCCTTTGCGTCTAATGACTTCAAGAGCGCCACAGGTCATCTCAACGACGTCATCGGCATTGACGATCTTGGCGAAGGTCATATCTTTGAGCTCTGCTTCCTTGCCAACAAGGATGAGCTCGACATCGGGATGCTTTTCGTGGAAAAGGGAAACACCTTCTTTGGTAGCAACGCTGCCTAAGTCGCTTCCCATCATATCAACAACAATTTTCTTCATAGTGAAAAACCTCTGCTTCGATAGTTAGTATAACTATCAACCAAATCTTATTCTAGGATAATCGGAAGTCGCCTAATGACTTCTTCACTTCATTCATGATGATGACGTTATCAATGGACTTACTGTCCTTGATAATTTCTTTGGCGTCGTCACGCGCACATTCGAAGATCTTGAAGTCACTAATGATGTTCGCCACAAGGAAAGACGGAAGGCCCGATTGACGGGTTCCCATAAGCTCTCCAGGACCACGTAATTTGAGGTCCATCTCTGCGATTTCAAAGCCATCGTCGCTCTTCAAAAGAACCGACAGCTTCTCATTTTCTTCATCATCCCCTTCTCCAAAGAGAATGAATGATGCAGGCGAACCATCTCGCCCTACTCTGCCACGTAACTGATGGAGGCTAGAGAGCGAGAAATGGGATGGCGAATAGACGATCATAAGGTTTGCTTCTTTGACGTCGATGCCAACCTCAATGAGTGAGGTTGCAACTAAGATTGGGCAGATACCGCTCTTGAAAGCGAGAATGGCGACATTCTTATCTTCTTCGCTCATCTGGCCATGCATCATGACGACTTTATCGCCAAAGTATTTCTTATATCTTTCGTAGACCGTTTTGACGGAGGTGACATCTTTGTCCTCCCCTCCTTCGATCTGAGGAACCACAACGTAGATGCGTTTCTTCTCTTCCAAGGACTTCTCACAAAGAGCGGCGACTTTCTTATCCCCTCTCTTGGTCAAAATCGTTTTGACGTTTCGTTTTCCCTGTGGGAACTCAGTTAGAGTTGAGATATCGAGGTCACCATAGATGGTCATCGTGAGAGTACGAGGGATTGGGGTTGCGCTCATAAGCAAAAGATCAGCGTGCTCACCCTTATCGAGAAGGAGGGTTCTTTGGTTAACGCCGAACTTATGTTGCTCATCTATGATGGCCAATCCGAGATAGGCATATGTGACCCCTTTGGAGAAAAGGGCGTGAGTTCCAACGACGATATCGATCGTGCCATCTTCAATATCTTGGAGAGTTGCTCTCTTTTCGCTTGGTTCCATAGCGCCGACAAGGAGACCAACATTGACATGAGTTCCTTCAAACAGCTTCTTCAAAGTTTCGTAATGCTGCCTTGCCAAAGAGTCGGTTGGAGCAAGGAGAGCGGTTTGCTCACTTCTGGTGTAATTGGCGTACCCACAAAGGGCGGCGACAAGGGTCTTACCAGTGCCTACATCACCCTGTAAAAGGCGGTACATAACACTCTGCTTATCCATGTCATTAACGCATTCATCAAGGGCCTTTTGTTGGTCGCTTGAAAGTGAATACGGCAGGGATTTGACGAAGATATTTAGTTTTTCGCGGTTGATTTGACGCCTTCTGTCTTTGCGTAAAGCTTTGTTCTGGGCACGCACTTCCTGGTTCTTGATTTCAAAAAGAAGAGCCTCTTGGTATTTGAGTGTTCTCATGCCTTGATGGATATCGGCAAAGCTCCTTGGAGTGTGCACCAAACGATAGGCTTCCTTAAGAGGCAAGAGACGATATTTCTCTCTGTATTTCTTTGGGACGATATCATCAATCTCACCTTCGAGAAGAGCCTTCTTCACTAGTCTTATGAAAGCGTAATTCTGAATATCACCAGGAAGAGAATAAACAGGCTTCAAGGCTTCTTCTTGTGGGATCTCCCCGGTGAGGATGTTCACCAAAGAGACTGTGTGTCTATTCTTCTCATAAACACCTGTCAGAGTATAGATCGTATCAGGCTTAAGCATCTGCCCAAGGTATGTGCGGTTCCAAGCCTCAATGAGATAAACCATTCCCCCTACTGTTTCGAAGTAAAAACGATAAAGGGTTCTTTTGGCAAATCTCATCGGATGAGGGGCGCCTCCCCTTATCTTTCCTTTGAGGACGAGATGCTCTTTATCTTCATAAGAAGCCTTCTCCTCAGTGTAGGTATAGTTCTCGTATCTCCTAGGGAGATGCGAAAGAACATCCGCATAGGAAAAGATGCCGATGCTCGAAAGAGCGGAATTCATGTTCTTGGACTTTGAAAGCGCCATCGCCTAATTTTAGCACAAAAAGAAAAAACCCGATTATGTATCGGGTTAGTCTCTGAAGAGTTGGAGGGTGGCTCTGGTGTCCTTGCCTTCGCCGGTGATTGAGATATTTACGGTCCAACCAAGGGTGTCACCGCTATTAAGCTTCTTGCCGTTCACGAATTGTCCGTTATATTTCGAACAGGTGAATTGGGTGTTGTTCCCAAACAAGTCTTCTCCCACAAAGGAGTCTGGACATTGATAGGTCGCCGTTGTGTCGTTTCTGATGAGCTGAAGGATATTGTAGTTGTAATATCCGGAACCGCAGACCGAGAGACGTCCGCTCATATCCTGACGCGTACTATAGTAAGTATTCGTCATCATGAGATAGAGATTGTCTTCATTCGGAACTTTCTTTGGGTGAGTTGAGTCAACGGTTATTCTTCCGATTCCCCTATCGTTGATTTTGACAAGTCTAGAATCGACATGCCAAATACGAAGACCGATTTCCAACGGGCCTTGTCTTGAACCACCGGATTCTCTATAGGAGTTTTCGCAATCGAACTGATTGAGTCCAGTTGGGGTGTATAGCTCAAGGAGAACATATTCGTCGAATGGAGATCTATCGACGTTGAATCCATCTGGCTGAAGAAGAACGAGGTCGTGTCCTTTGTTTTGGAAAGGCTTGATGGTTAATGTGCACGAGGTTTCTGGCACATAAGGATCTGCCCAGCCAAGGGCTAAAACGCTATAAGGGTCATGGGAGCCGACGTTGCTGTCTTGCATGCTGAAACCGCCAGCCGGACTAAATTGGCCAGAATAGTCATAGTAGTCTAGCAAACCAAACATATGTCCCATCTCATGGATGAAGGCGTGGGAATCGACGTTGCAGTTTCTAGCATCGCCAGCACCATAGAAATATAATCCGGTTCTGACATTCGCTGTTCCGGTGTCATACATGAAGTCGTAAGAAGCCCAGAAGAAAGCATTCACGGCCGGGGTCTCGAGGTTAGGGTCATTCATCGTATAAGAGGTGTAGGCCCAGAAGTTTTCCCTTCCGTCGTTATTAGAATCCCAATCGTTATAGGCCGAAGCGTAATCTGGAGCGGCATAGATGAGCATGACGCCATCAAGATAGCCATCACTGTCGCTATCGAAGTAGGAACGAGGTAAGGAACCCTGCTGTGCAAAATACCAATCCGATGCGGTTTTGAGGAGGTTTTCGGTTGCGTCTGAGTCATTTCCATAGACTGACATTGGCTCTCCAGTCTCGTACCAATCAGTGACGACGCCATCAAGATTGCATCTTCCTTGGGATAAGGTGTAGTAATAGGTTTTTACGCTTTGCCAGCCAGCCTCTTCCACGGTTCCGAAATAAGCGGTTTTGATGTCTTGTCTAACATCTTCCTTATGGTTCTCATGGATGCAGTGCGTGGAATCGGTGAACCAAACCGGAATGACGAGAAGCTTTGGGTTACCAACGCTTGGAGTGAAATCATTGTTTAAATAACAATGTTTCGAATAGTCTTTGTAGTTATATTGGAATTTTGTTTTTGCGATTGGGTTGGTGTCGGATTCCTCTGGTTCATCTTCAGAAGAAGAAAGAAGGGAACTCGAGGCCGCGCTTGTTTTGCTTTTTGAGGCTGAGGCAGTACCACTCTCACCAGAAGAAGATCTTGGGAGGAGGTTGCAGCCACTAAGGACGAACGCCGAGGTCAGCGCCAATCCGATTATTTTTAACTCTTGTCTTTTCATCGTTTTAGGTCTCATTCCTTAAAGGAATGTTTGGATTATAACAACTATGAAACTGATTTCACTAAGTTTTTATTGGCGTTGCTATAAAAGATACAAAAAAAGCCTCACAAACCGTGAGGCTCTAATTGATTGTTTCTTATTCAACTCCGACGAGGAAGTTGTAGACTGGCTGATCGCCTCTACGGACGTTGACTTCCAAATCCGGATAGGTTTTGCTGAGGAATTCGGAGATTTCTTTCTCTTCTTCGGCAGAGCATTCTTTGCCAACGTAGACGCTAAGAGCGAATGAATCGCCATCGACAAGAGCTTCGACAAGAGACTTAAGAGCCTCAAGTTTGTCTTTGACGCAGGCGACGATTTCTTTGTCTTCCTTCATGCCCATGTAATAGTCTTTGGTGACGTGGACGCCATTGATGTCGGTGTCCTTGATGGCATAGGTGACAGAACCGCTCTTGATCATGCCAAGGGCTTCTTTCATGGATTCATAGATCTCATCGGCAGACATCTCGGTGCTGTATTGCATTAAGGAAGCAATTCCTTGAGGAATTGTCTTCGATGGGATGACGTTGACTTTGACGTCCTTCATATCGATGACTTCAGCAGCCTGATTGGCGGCCATGACGATATTGCCGTTGTTTGGAAGGATGTAGACGTTATGGGCGTGGATCTCATTG
>CAMKAQ010000063.1 GCA_946410525.1 uncultured Caryophanales bacterium
ACTCGAACGCCTGACCCACAGCTTAGAAGGCTGTTGCTCTATCCAACTGAGCTACGAGCGCGTGCTGACACATTATAGGCATTGTTCACTCTTTTTTAAAGAGTTTTCAGCTTTTCTATTAGAGAGGTTGCCACATCGTGAGGCAAAAGCTGCTCAAGCTCCGATAATGAGGCGTTTTTGAGGGAGTCGATCGTTGGGTAATTCTTCCTAAGGATCTCTTTCCTTTTCTCCCCTAACCCTTTGACGTCGTCGAAGACGCTTTGTTTCATCTTCTTGCTTCTTTCAGCTTTATGGAAAGAGATGGCGAACCTATGGACTTCATCCTGCATCCTCATAAGGAGGAAGAAGAGAGGAGAAGTCACATTCAAAGGATAGGTGTTCCCGTCTTTGTCGATGATGCCTTCGGTTTGGTGCTTGTCGTTCTTGTATAGGCCATAGACTGGGATATCCACTTCAATCGCAGAAAGGGCCTCAAGCGTGGCGTGGACCTGGGTCAAACCACCATCGGTGAGGATGAGGTCAGGATAGGAAAGGTTCTCTTCCTTGAGCCTCTTATATCTTCTCGTGACCACTTCCACCATCGAATGGTAATCGTCCCCAGCGTTCTCTTCATCAAGGTGGTATTTGCGGTACATCCCTTTGGCTGGCTCGCCGTTGATATAGCAAACCATCGCTCCAACTGGCGAAGATCCTTGGAGATGGGAGTTATCGAAAAGCTCGATACGGTAAGGGGTTTTGATATTAAGGGTCTTGCCAAGCTCTTCGAGAAGGGCTTCATTGTCATCCTCTAACCTCGCTGACATGAAGTGAGCGTCGAGCCCTTGCCTAGCGTTAAGGGAGGCCATATCAAGAAGCTCGAAAAGCCTTCCCTCCTTCGGAGAGACGATCTTCGTGTCAGGGTAAATAGGAAGGAAATCCTCGGCGAACCCGTTGATGTTGCAAACGATTTCGCTTGGGAGGTCGTTGTTCTGGTAGTATTCCTCGATAAGCTCGGTGGCTTGCTCATGAGGCTCGCCGAAACACTGGACGACGATGTTCTTTTTGCCAAGTAACCTTCCTCCCCTAATCGTGAGGATGGAGAGCCCAAGATAAGAATCCCTCGTCGCATAGGCGAAGACATCGCGGTTTGTTTTGTCGGTCGAGGCCTCAACGGATTGTTTGGCCACGGTCCTTTCCAAGGAATCGATGCTGTTCTTGTAATAGGCGGCATCCTCATACCTCATTTCCTCGGAAGCTTTGAGCATCTTCTCTTTGAGTTCTTTCCTAATTGGCTCAATATTCCCTTCAAGAAGGGACTTGATGCTCTCATAAAGGTCTTTGTATGTTTCCTCAGGTATGTCTTTTTCGCATGGTCCAAGGCATTGACCAAGATGGTAATAAAGACAAATCTTCTTCCCTAGGGTCTTGCATTTCCTTGTCGGATAGAGGGAATTGATAAGGTCGATTGTCTTGTAGGCGTCGCTCGAATTTGGGAAGGGACCGAAGTAATAGTACTTCTTGTCGTCGGCTCGACGAGCGATTTTGAGGAAGGCGTCTTTCCTTCTTAAGGCGATGTATGGGTAATGCGAATCGTCCATCAGCATGATGTTGTAACGAGGATAATGGGTCTGGATGAGGTTCATCTCAAGGATGAAGGCCTCTTTTTCACTATGGACGATGATGAAATCAAAATGGTCGACATGGGTGACCATGGCGAAAACCTTTCCGCTTTGTGGGCGGAGGAAATATTG
The DNA here is from genome assembly GCA_946410525.1 of uncultured Caryophanales bacterium. Lineage (GTDB taxonomy): Bacteria > Bacillota_I > Bacilli_A > RFN20 > CAG-826 > UBA4951. The sequence goes on from CAMKAQ010000063.1 coordinate 1,731, forward strand.
GGAAACCCTGTTCTTGAGGTTCTTCGCCTTACCGACGTAGATGATCTTGTCCTCGGCGTCTTTCATCTGATAAACGCCAGGTTTGTTCGGAAGGAGAGCGATTTGGCTTTTGAGCTTTTTGCTTAGTTCCATCCGCTTATTTCAGGTGGACGATGGTCGCTCCGCCCCCTCCTTCTTCGCCGCTCGCCCCTTCATATGAGGCGATGATGTTCTTATGGGTGTCGCAATAGGTTCTTGTAAGATTCCGAAGAGCGCCGCTTCCCCAGCCGTGGATGATCCTGACTCGCTTGTAATGGCGGAGCAGACATTCATCAATGTATTTCTCTAAGGAAAGCTTGGCCTCATCGATATGCTGGCCGATGATATTGAGCTCAAGAGGGACGCTCGCACGATTCGTAATGTCGTCGATTCTTAGAGCGGATGTCTCTTTTCTTTCGACCTTTGGTTCTTCAACCCTGACGGCCTGGTCTTTTTTCGCGTGGAGAGTGAGGCCTTCTCTCGTGACGATGGTGATTTTGTTGCCGTTGAGTTCTTTGAGTCTTCCTTGGACGAAAAGGGATGGGATGGCCACATAATCCCCAACGGAAAGAGGGCCATCGAAGGTCTCTTTCTTGACTTCTTCTTGGAGGTCTTCGAGCTTCTTTTTGGCTTTGATAACTTCGTGGAGTTTGACGTCAGGGCGCTGGACGCTCTTAAGGAGTTCTTGCATCTGCTCTTCATAATCGCCTAACATGGCGTTCTTTTTCGCTTCGACGTCGCTAAGGAAGTTCTCTTCGCGTTTAGCTAAAGCGGCCTCTTTGGACTTAAGGGCTTTGGCTTCCCCTTCCACTTTGGTTCTTTCGATGGCGAGCTTTGTTTTCTCTTCTTCGGCGAGGCGGGTTGCTTCGCTTAGTTTCTTGATGGCCTCACTGACCGAGAGGTCCTCGTGCTCGCTTAAATAAGAGGAGGCTTTCTTAAGAACCTCATCAGGTACTCCGAAGCGTTTGGCGACGACAAGGCCGTATGATTCGCCTGGCAAACCCATCTTGAGTTTGTAGGTTGGCGTCAACGTCTCCTCATCGAACATCATCGAGGCATTTGTGACCTCTGGGTGGGATAAAGCGTAGGCCTTAAGGCCTTCGAAGTGGGACGACACCAAAGTTATGGCGTGTTTCTCAAGAAGATAATTGATAACGGAATAGGCGATGGCCTCCCCTTCTTTTGGTGAGGTTCCGGTTCCTAGCTCATCTAAAAGGACAAGGTCTTTGCCTCCAACGTTAGAGAGAATCTCAGAGAGGTTCTTCATGTGGCCACTGAAAGTCGAGAGGTTGTCGCTTAAAGACTGGGAGTCGCCGATATCGACATAGATATGGCGGAAGAAACCTAGTTCTGCGCCTTGATCACAAGGGAGGGCTAAGCCGGATTGGTTCATCATGACAAGAAGCCCGATTGTTTTGAGGGCGACGGTTTTGCCACCGGCATTAGGACCAGAGATGACGATGAGCGAGGTTTTCTCATTGAGCATGAAATCGTTAGGGACGACCTTCTTTCTGTCTAAAAGAGGGTGCCTCGCGTTCATCATATCAACGACCGATTTCTTCGATAACGAAGCAATATGCGCGTCATTCTCGTGAGCGTAGTTGCCTTTGGCCATTAAGAAATCGAGATAGGCGATCATCTGGTTGCTCAAAAGGACTTCTTCTTCATGGGAGAGGACTTCGCTTGTGAGTTCCATGAGGAGGCGATGGATCTCATCCCTCTCATCGTTTTGGAGCTCGACCATCTTGTTGTTCATCTCGACGAGGATCTCAGGCTCGATGAAGGTTGTGCCACCGCTATTTGAGACATCCTGGACGATGCCGCGGACTTTGCTCTTGTAGCTATTTGCGACAGGCAAAACATAATGCCCGTTCTTAAGAGTGAGGGTGTAATCGCTAAGCCACTCTTTGTTGGCCTCAAGGATGGAGTTGAGTTTCTTCTTCATCTCGTTCTCTAGTCGTCTCATCGCATGACGGACGGTGCTGAGTTTCGGCGAGGCGTTATCAAAGATGGTGAGATCTGGGGCAATCACCCTATGAATCTCTTTCTCAACGTTTGAGATATCCGGGAAATGTGAGACATACTCGAGCAAAAGAGGAGAGCTATCCACTTGTTTGAAGTAATGTCTCAAAGCGAGTTGGAGAAGGATATCGGAGGCAACTCTCTCAAGCTCGGTGATGCCAAGGACTCCGCCTTTCTTGGCCAAATCAATGGCCTTGGAAAGGTCGCTAGACACGGTGATCGGAAGATTCCCGAAACGGTCTAAGATGTCCATCATCTCTTGGGTGAAAGCGAGTTCTCTTTCAAGGGCGATGGAGTTGTCGAACATCCTTAAAGAGAGGGCTTTGTGCTTTCCGCCCTCGGTGCGTGTATAAGAGGCAAGCTTTTCAGTCACCTTATCAAATTCGAATTTTTCGTAAGCGTTTTGCATATGGTGATTATATCACCTATACGCAAGGTTGTTGGATTCGGTTAATTAAGTTTCGCTACTGAGCTTCGTTCTCGTTCGCGATAAAAGCCCTCATAACGGCTTGTCTCGTGACAATGCCGATAAAGGTGCCTTGATCATCCGCTAAAGGAACAAAGTTCTGGCCCATGATGAGGTCAAGAATATCCTTTGGCTCGGCAGATATTGCCCCTAAAGCGTACGATCTATAGCTAGGGACATCGCTCAAAATGACTTTGTCAGATTCTTCAAAATCAAGCTTGTGTTCGATGAAATAGGCTAAAAGATCACCTTCACTGATGGTCCTTACGTATTTGCCTTCATGATTGATGACAGGGACCACGCTGTAACGGTGCGCTTTCATCTTCTCCATCGCCTGACGGAGAGTGCAATCGTCGAAAAGATAGACCAGGTCAGCCTTCGGTTTAAGAAGGAACAGCAAGTTTGTTTTGATCATGCTCCTATTATAACCTCTTCCCCAAAAACAACAAAAAAGCCCAAAAGAGACGAAAAATGGTGATTAAAGAACGGAGTAAAGGGTAAAATCAATAGTATGAAAATGCCGGTTAAGGTATATAGCATCGAACCAAATGAGGAAACGCTTAAGAAAATGCGTTCCTTTTATGGCGACATGGCTGGAGATAGTCCAAACGAGTACATCGACCTCTTTTATCAGGCCGAAGGTTTGTCGGTGGCCATCTACAAGAAAAACAAGAAAGGCCATGTGAAAGTCGTCTTCCAAGGCCCTAACGCGGAAAATGAGGTCCGCATTTGGGACAAAGACGCGAAAGGCTCTTCCCCAAAAGCCCCTGCTACCCCTCTTTCCAAAAAGATAATTAATGTCTATCCACAAATCGGTTCAGACGAAGTCGGCACTGGAGATTTCTTCGGTCCTATCTGCGTTTGTGCTGCCTATATCACAAGTGATGATCTCAAAGAGATCGAGGCTTTAGGCATCACCGACAGCAAATTAATGACCGATGAATATATCCTTGAAATCGGACCAAGGCTCATCAAAAGATTTGACTACAGCCAGCTCGCTCTTCCAAACGAGAAATACAACGAAGTCCATGATGAGATGAATATGAACGCGATTAAGGCCAAGATGCATAACCGCGCTGTCCTCAACCTCCTCAAAAAGCACCATGGCGCCGCTATTTATCAGGATCAGTTCGCTGAGCCTAAGAACTATTACAAATATCTAAAAGATGAATCCGAAGTCGCAGAGGGAATCATTTTCTCTACCAAGGGAGAGAAGCTTTTCCCAAGCGTTGCCTTAGGAAGTGTCATCGCACGCTACTCATTCTTAAGAAAAATGGCCGATATGAGCAAACAATACGGCGTTGAGTTCCCTTTCGGCGCAAGCGATGCCGTAACGACATTCGCCAAAAAGTTCATCAAGAAGTTCGGAAAAGACGAACTTAAAAAAGTGGCGAAGATTAACTTCGCCAACTATAAGAAACTCGATTAATCCTCTATTTTTCGTGTAAAGTCGAGAGCAATTCGGAGAAATAATCCGGAAGAGGAGCCTCAAAGCTCACCTCTTTGTGGGTCCTCGGATGGAGGAAAGTCAAACGGTAGGCATGCAATAGCTGCCCTTTTTTGTATACATTCTCGTTGCCCGCGCCATAAAGGGGATCGCCGACAAGAGGATGATGGATGTAATCAAGGTGAACCCTGATTTGATGGGTTCTACCAGTCAAAAGACGGCAAGACACAAGGGTCAAATTCTCTTTGAAACGCTTTTCGACATGGAAGAATGTGATCGCCTCACGTCCATTATGGGTATTTACAGCAAACTTCGTTGGGCTTTTTGGGTCTCTGCCAATAGGGGCGTCAATCTTTCCATCTTCTTCGTCAATCAAACCCATGACTAAGGCCATATATTCACGGTGCATGGTATGGTCAGAGAGCTGAGATGAGAGATACTCAAGAGCGGCATCGTTCTTGGCGACGACGAGCAAG